>JBOHAU010000044.1:0-1814 GCA_050698015.1 Gaiellaceae bacterium | reverse complement strand
GCGGCGACCTCGCCGCCAAGGAGCGGATGGTCAACTCCAACCTGCGTCTCGTCGTCGCGAATGCGAAGAAGTACCAGGGCCACGGCGTCTCGCTCCTGGACCTGATCCAGGACGGGATCATCGGCCTCAACCGCGCGGTGGAGAAGTTCGACTACCGCAAGGGCTTCAAGTTCTCGACCTACGCGACCTGGTGGATCCGTCAAGCCTGCCAGCGCGCGGTCGCGAACCAGTCCGCGACGATCCGGATCCCGGTCCACGTGCAGGAGCGCCGGGCGAAGCTGCGGCGCGCGCGCCAGCGGCTCGAGACCCAGCTCGGCCGGGCGCCCACCGTCGAGGAGCTCGCTCACGCCGCTCAGCTGAAGCTGAGCCACGCTGAGGAGGCGCTCGAAGCCGTCGAAGCGTCGGTGTCTCTGAACCAGACAATCGGCGACGGCGACCAGGAGTTCGGCGACCTCTTCGCCGACACGACCACCGAGGATCCGATCGAGCTCGCGGACAGCGCGTTCGAGCGCGAGCGGCTCCACGAGGCGCTCACCCAGCTCGACGAGCGCGAGCGCAAGGTGCTCGAGCTCCGGTTCGGGCTCGGCGACACCGAGGAGGCGACCAGCCTCGAGCAGATCGGCCGGGAGCTCGGCTTTACCCGCGAGCGCATCCGCCAGATCGAGACCGAGGCGCTCCGCCGGCTGCGCAATTTGCTGCACGGCCACGAGCTGGCCGCTTAGCCGAAAACGAGGGCGGCGGGCCGGACGCCCGCCGCCTCTGATTACTCCGGCGTCCGCCCTAGCTGACGCGGAAGCTGCCCTTCATCACGCTCGCGTGCGGGTCGCACACGAAGCGGTAGGTGCCGCGCTTGAGAGTGAACGTCGCGGACTTCTTGCCGACGTAGCCGACGCCCGTGATCACACGGTTGACGCCCGGCCCCTTGAGGCGGAAGTCGTGGGCCGACGATCTGTCGGTGATCTCGAACCGGTAGCGGACGCCGGCCTTGAGGGACTTGACCTTCTTGCCGCCACTGGTCAGCGAGATCGTGAAGCCTGGGCCGACCGTTCCCTTCACCACCGGCGGCGCCGCCGCGATCGGCCCGGTCGCCACGAGGGCGACGGCGGCCGCGACTGCCGCGAGGAGGATGAACGAGATGCGGATCATTGCTGCTCCTTTCGCAAGTGGGTGCTCGCCGGCCACTGTCGCCGCACCGAGGCCGTGGTCGCTTCGGGCGATCCCCTAGGCAGACGCCTAGGTCCGCGCGACCCCCGACTCCCCAGGTCCAGGGGTTCCTCAGAAGCGTCAGCCCGCCCTCGACGCCGACTATCGAAGGCTGACGCGGGCAGCAGAACCCGCACCGATCGAGGAGGAGACAGTGCAATCCGTATCTGCGTTTCTCTCGAACCAGAGGCGGGACGGCAACGGTCGACGAGGAGTGATCGCCTTGTTCGCGGCACTCCTCGTCTTCCTCGTCGCCCTCGCGCTCTCGGGCTCGCCGTCCTACGGCGCGAGTCCCAAGCCGCCGAAGAAGGCGGCGAAGCCCAAGCCGAAGGTCAAGGCCTTCGTCCACCGCGGCCAGCTGAACGTCCTGGGCACGGCCCGGGGCGAAAGGATCACGCTGCGGTTGAAGCGGGGCAACACGTCCCGGCTCCAGGTCGACGTGGGCAGCAACGGCTCCGCCGAGTTCACGTTCAATCGCTCGCGCTTCAGCCGGATAATCGTCCACGCCGGGTCCGGCAGCGACACATTGTCCGTCGACGAGACCTACGGCGTCTTCGTGAACAGGGAGGCGACGACGCTCTTCGGCGACGGGGGCAGTGATGTCATCGTCG
>JBOHAU010000043.1:0-1786 GCA_050698015.1 Gaiellaceae bacterium | reverse complement strand
GCGGGCGGCGCGCGATCAGGAGAGCCTGGTCGCGCGCGCCCACGAACGGCTGGTGAAGGAGCTCCTGCCCGTCCTCGACGACCTGGAGCGGGCGCTCGGCGCTGCCGAGCAGCACGAGGAGGCGAAGCTCGAGGACGGCGTTCGGCTCGTGCATCGCTCCCTGGCCGAGGCGCTGTCGCGCGAGGGCCTGGCCGAGATCGAGACCGAGGGCAAGTTCGACCCCCACGTCCACGAGGCGCTGCTCACGCAGCCGTCCGAGGCCGAGGAGGGGTCCGTGATCGAGGTCCTACAGAGGGGCTACAAGCTCGGAGACCGCGTGCTGCGCCCGGCACGGGTGGTGGTCGCCGGCCCGAAGGAGACGGGTGGCGACACGACCTAAGAGTCTCTACGACGCCCTCGGGGTTCCGAAGACGGCCTCGCAGGAGGAGATCAAGAAGGCCTACCGGAAGCTCGTTCACGAATGCCATCCGGACAAGAACCCGGGCGACAAGGAGGCCGAGGACCGCTTCAAGGAAGTGCAGGGCGCGTACGACGTCCTCTCCGACCCGGACAAGCGCAAGCAGTACGACGCCTTCGGCTCTGCCGACGGCCGCGGCCCGAGGGCCGGCAATTTCAACTTCGGCGAGGGCGGGATCAACATCGGCGACCTCGGCGACCTGTTCGGCGGGTTCGGCGACATCTTCGGCGGCGGGGGGACCCGCGCTCAGCAGCAGCGCGCAGGTCGCGGCGCCGATCTCGAGACCGAGGTCAGGCTGTCGTTCGAGGATTCGCTGCGCGGGATCGAGACGCGGATTCCGGTCGAGGTCGAGGCCGCGTGCCGCGATTGCGGCGGGGCGGGGACGGCGGACGGCTCGCCGCCCAAGGTCTGCCCCGAGTGCAAGGGGCGCGGGGCGACGGTCGAGAGTCAGGGTTTCTTCGGGATCTCGCAGCCGTGCCGCCGTTGCGGCGGACAAGGGACGATCGTCGAGAACCCGTGCCGGCGCTGCAGCGGATCTGGCCGTGAGCGGCGGACGAAGCAGTACGCCGTGAAGATTCCAGCCGGCGCCAAGGACGGCACGCGCATCCGGCTCAGGGGCAAGGGCGAGCCCGGCTACAACGGCGGCCCGCCGGGCGACCTCTACGTCGTCACGCGCGTGGCCGATTCGCCGCTGTACGAGCGGCGCGGCGCCGACCTCGTGGTCGACGTGCCCGTCACGTTCGCCGATGCGGCGCTCGGCGCCGAGGTCGAGGTACCGACGCCCGAAGGGGCGGTCTCGCTGAAGGTGCCGGCCGGCACGGAGAGCGGAAAGCTCCTCCGCATCAAAGGCCGCGGCGCGCCGAAGCTGCAGGGCAGCGGGCGAGGCGACGTCCTCGCGCGTGTGAAGATCGCGGTCCCCAAGAAACCGACCAAGAAAGAGCGAGAGCTCCTCGAGGAGCTCAGAAAGGTGCAAAGGGTGCGCTGATGCGAATTGCGATCGTCGTTGCCGTCTTCGCGTGGCTGCTGTCCGTTTTCTATCTGCTGATCAGCGGCGAGGCCGGGTTCATCTTCTTCGCCGGCATCATCATCGGCCTGGCCGCCATCGTGTTCGTAACCGTGGCCGCGATCGTTTCCGGCCGCCGCGAGAAGCGGATGTGGAGCGAGTAATGGACGATCGGCCGCGCTACATGATCAGCGTGGCTGCCGACCTCGTGGGCATGCACCCGCAGACGCTGCGGATCTACGAGGCGAAGGGCCTCGTCCAGCCGCAGCGAACGGCCGGGAACACGCGCCTCTACTCCGAGGCCGACCTCGAACGCCTGCGGCTCA
>JBOHAU010000042.1:0-4580 GCA_050698015.1 Gaiellaceae bacterium | reverse complement strand
GACGAGCGCCGCGACGCCCTCCACCCGCCAGGCCCACGTCACGAGCCGCGCCACCGGAGCCGACCGTCCTCGGCCGAGCGAGTCGCCGATGAACCGGACCACCGCGAGCGAGAGGCCGCCGGTCAGGAGCAGGATGAGCGAGAGCTCGACGAACGAGATGAAGCTCTGGCGGCCGAAGGACTCTGCGCCCAGGAAGCGCGCGCCCGCAATCGAGATCGCGAGCACGTAGAGCTGTGGGATCAGTCGGCTGGCGCTGTTCCAGGCTCCGCCGGTGACGACGGAATCGCCGCCGGTCGCCGCGGCAAGTCCGGCGGGGTCGGGCGCGTCGTGTCCACCTGACCTCGGCGTCGCCATCGCGGACAGACTACGGCTGCTAGGTCGGCGTTCCTGTCTCAGCCCGGCGGCGCACGACGTCCTCGTACAGCTCCGTGAACGCCTTGGTCGTCCAGGCGAAGTCGTACGCGGCCTCGGCGCGTCGACGGGATGCCTCGCCCTCGGCGCGGGCGAGCGCCGGGTCCTGGAGCCGACGGGCGAGAGCGTCGGCGAGCGCGACGCGATCCTCCACCGGAACGATCGCGCTCGAGTTCTGTCCGAGAGCCTCACGCGCCCCGGCGACGTCCGTCGCGACGACGCTCCGGCTCGTCGCCATAGCTTCGAGCAGGCCGAGAGACATGCCCTCCCAGCGCGAGGGCATCACCGCGACATCCGCGGCCGCGAGCCAGTCGCTGACGTCCGGGCGCTCGCCGGCAAAGGTCGTTCCGGCGACCGCCCGCCGCTCGAGACCGGCACGAGTCGGCCCGTCGCCGACGAGGACGAGCCCGGCCTCCGGCACAGCGGCGCGAACGAGCGGCCAGGCGTCGAGCAGGACATCCTGGCCCTTCGCCCTCGAGAGGCGTCCGACGCAGACCACAAGTGGGGCGCTGCCGAGGCCGAGCCGCCGGCGCGCGGCCACCCGCGCGTCGTCGTCCGCCGGCGGAAAGGCGGCCAGGTCGATTCCCGTGGCGATCACGGCCCACCGCGCGTCGATCCCGGCGGCGGCGCCGCGCTCGGCCTCGCCCTGGCTGACACAGACCAGCGCGTCCGCCCATCGCGCCGCGAGCCGCTCCCAGGCAACGACGACGCGCCGGAGCGCTCCCGTGGGCACCTCGAACGACCAACCGTGCGGCTGGAAGATCGTCGGCCGCCGCCCGCGGAGCGCGAGCCGGCCGGCGAGCCCCGCCTTCGACGAGTGCAGGTGCACGACGTCCGGGTTCGTGCCCGACACGACCCGCGCGAGCCTCGCCGTCTCGAGCAACGTCTGCGGTCCGGGGTTACGACTCGCCGGCCAGGGGACGACGGCGATCCCCGCCTCCTTCGCCCTCGCGGGAAGCGTCCCGTCGGGCGGGCACGCGAGCGCGACCTCGCGCCCTTGTCGGGCCTGGTCCTGGAGGAGCGGGAGCACGTAGGCGGCGACACCGCCGGTGACGGGCTGCGCCACGTGCAGGACCGAGAGGCTCATGGAAGCCCCGTTCCCCCGACCGAAACCACGCACGCTGACACTAGAGATTTCTTGCATTTTCTGTGTTTTTCGTCGATTTCACTCGATTAAGTGATGCCCGGGCGTATCCGAAAGCCTTGCGGTGGCGTTCTGAGAGCAGCAAGATGAGACCTAGCGGCTGGGGGGAAGTTCGTTAGGAGGACGAAGGGACGGATCGACTGCGGTGCTGCGGCCCATGCTCATGCTCATGCTTGTCGGCGCTCTCGCGCTCGTTTGCGCTGGTCCGGCCTCCGCTGCCTCTGCCCAGAGGATCTACAAGGATCTGGCAGATAACGGCAGACTCGACGGCCGCTACACGGACGCGGAGATCGCCAGGGCGTTCAACCTTGAGCGCGTCGTCCGGACCGACCAGCGTCGACCCGCACAGGCGGAGGCGCAGGCGTCCGCGACGCCGGCAGCCTCGGCGACCGAGCGCTCCAGCCGCACGATCCCGTTCACCGGGCTCGACCTCGCGCTCCTCACCGTCGGCGCCGGGCCGCTGCTGCTGATCGGGATCGGGCTCCGCCGCCGTGTCTCGGCGCCGCCGCCCTCCGCGGAGGGCGCGAGTAGCTGATGCGGCCCACGACGACGACTGCGGCTGGGCCTCGGGCCGTCACCTCTGCGCCGCCGCGCGTCGAGCTCGGCCGTCGCGAGCAGCTCGCCGCCCGGCTGAGGCTGCGACCCGACGCGGCCTGGGCACTCGCACGCTTCTCTCTGGACGCCTGCCTGCTCGCGGCGGCGGGACTGGCGTCGGCGCTCGGTGCCCGAGCTGCGGGGATCCAGGCGCCTCGGGTCGGCTGGCTCGTGCTTTTTGCGGTCCTGGTTCTCGTCGCCTTCGCCGCGCGCGGGATGTACCGGCCGAGGCTTCGCGCCGAGCTGCTCGAGGATCTCCGCGGCGTCGTCGCCGCGACCTCGCTCGCCGCGATGGCCGTGCTGACCCTGCGTGAGCTCTTCACCGAGCCTTCCGACCTGGCGGCGCAGGTGATCCGCCCGTGGGCGTTCGCGATGGTCTACGTGGCCACGGGGCGGGTCGCGCTGCACTGGTCGCAGACGCAGGCGCGCCGCCACGGCGAGGCGCTCCGCCCGACGCTGATCGTCGGCGCCGGCCGGATCGGACGGCTGACGGCGAAGCGACTGCTGGAGCATCCCGAGCTCGGGCTCCGCCCGATCGGGTTCCTCGACAAGGAACCGATGGAGCACCACGGAAACGACGCGGTGCTGCCGGTGCTCGGTGCGAGCTGGGATCTGGACCGCGTCGTCGAGGAGCACGGCGTGCAGCAAGTGATCGTCACCTTCTCGACTGCTCCCGACGAGGTCATGCTCCGCCTCTTCCGCCGCTGCGAGGAGATGGGCGTCGCCGTCGCCTTCGTGCCGCGCCTGTTCGAGAAGGTCACCGCCCGGCTGACGGTGGACTACCTCGGCGCGCTTCCGCTGCTCGCGGCGCGAGCCGCGAACCCGCGAGGCTTGCAGTTCGCAGTCAAGTACACCGTCGACCGCCTGCTTGCAGCCGGCCTCCTCTTCCTGGCCCTTCCCTTCCTGGTCGTCGCCGGGTTGGGAATCTGGGCCACGCTCGGCCGGCCGATGCTGTTTCGGCAGAAGCGCATCGGGCGCGACGGGCGTGAATTCAAGATGCTGAAGTTCCGCACGATGCGCAACGCCGAGTGGGAAGGCGAGGAGACCGAGCTCGAGCTGCCGCCCGACACGGCGCCGGGCGGCGTCGAGGGGGAGGACCGGCGGACCACCCTCGGCGCGTTCCTGCGCCGGACCTCGATCGACGAGCTGCCGCAGCTCGTGAACGTCCTCCGCGGAGACATGAGCCTGATCGGCCCACGTCCCGAGCGTCCCGAGTTCGTCGGTCTCTTCGAGCAGAGCGTCTATCGCTACGGCGAACGCCACCGGGTCAAGTCCGGGATCACCGGCTGGGCTCAGGTGAACGGCCTCCGAGGCAAGACGTCCCTCGCCGACCGGGTCGAGTGGGACAATTACTACATCGAGAACTGGTCGCTCTGGCTCGATCTCAAGATTGCCCTCCGTACCGTTGTAGCCGTCCTGCGCTCATCCCGACAGGTCGAGTAGCCGCAAGGCTGCTCGGCATCTGTCCTTCCCCCAGGCCTCGAGGCCGGCTCAGCCGGTCGTCGAGGCCTGGCTCTAAACCATTTCAGCCTTGTTGCCGAAGGTCATTACGACGATGCGGTTACGAGCTCGTAAAGAGTTTTCGTACCGCCCGCGGAGCACGACGCGGGCTCCGACCCCTGAGCTAGGATGGGCCGACCTTCGAACTGCGGTCGGCCGTCCCGGCCGCCAGGTGGAATCGTCGCGGAAGGGAGATCCGAAGGTTGTTTGAACGCTTCACAGAGCGGGCCCGCCAAGTCGTCGTCCTTGCCCAGGACGAAGCTCGGGCGCTGAAGCACAACTACATCGGCACCGAGCACATCCTGCTCGGCCTGCTCCGTGAGGAGGAGGGCCTGGCTGCGCGCGTCCTCGAATCGCTGGACATCACGGTCGAGGAGGTCCGGGCGCAGGTCGCGCGGATCGTCGGCCAAGGCGACGAGGTCACCACGGGACAGATCCCGTTCACCCCGCGCGCGAAGAAGGTGCTCGAGCTGGCGCTGCGCGAAGCGCTCTCCCTGGGGCACAACTACATCGGCACGGAGCACATCCTGCTCGGGCTCGTCCGCGAGAACGAGGGCGTTGCCGCGCGAATCCTGCTCGACTTCGACGCCGACGCCGAGAAGATCCGCAACGAGATCATCCGCATGCTCTCCGGCCCCGGCCGGCGCCAGCAGGGCGGAGGCTCCGCCGGCGAGAAGGCCAAGAGCTCGAAGCTGCTCGACCAGTTCGGGCGCAACCTGACCAAGCTCGCCGCCGAGGCGAAGCTCGACCCCGTCGTCGGCCGCCAGACCGAGATCGAGCGCGTGATGCAGATCCTGTCGCGCCGCACGAAGAACAACCCGGTCCTGATCGGCGAGCCCGGCGTTGGCAAGACGGCCGTCGTGGAGGGTCTCGCCGCGCGCATCTCCTCCAACCAGGTGCCGGAGCTCCTGAAGGGCAAGCAGATCTACAC
>JBOHAU010000041.1:0-1955 GCA_050698015.1 Gaiellaceae bacterium | reverse complement strand
CAACATGGTTTTTGGGACGCGAGGCGTTTCCCGACCGGTTCATCCCTAGCTTCGCGAAGGCCGCGGACCTCTCGTACGGGGAGAACCCGCACCAGCGCGCGGCGTACTACGTGGAGGAGGGCGCGCGGCGGCACCTCCTCTCCCGGGTCGACCAGCTGCACGGCAAGCAACTCTCGTTCAACAACCTGAACGACCTCTCAGCGGCCCGACGGCAGCTCGGCGAGTTCCAGCTGCCTGCCGCGGTGGTCGTCAAGCACGCGAACCCGGCCGGTGTCGCCGTGTCGCGCTCCATCGAGGACGCGTTCCGCCGCGCCCACGACGCGGATCCGGTCTCTGCATACGGGATGGTGCTCGCGCTCAACCGGCCGGTGACCGCCGAGCTGGCGGGGGAGTTGGCGGAGCGGTTCATCGAGCTCGTGATCGCGCCGGAGTACGAGGCCGGCGCGCTGGACGCGTTGCGGTCAAAGCCGGCGCTCCGCATCCTCCGGGACCGGGAGCGGCGGCGCGGAGACCTCGGCGAGCGGGACTACAAGCGCGTCATCGGCGGCCTGCTCCTCCAGGATGGGGACCGCGAGATCGACGACCGCAGCGGGATGGAGCTCGTGTGCGGCGAGGCGAGCGAGGCGGTCTGGGGCGACCTGCTCTTCGCCTGGCGCGTCGCCAAGCACGTGGCCTCGAACGCAATTGTGCTTGCCAAGGATCTCCAGACGCTGGGGATCGGCGGCGGGCAGACGAGCCGCGTGGACTCGGTGCGGATCGCTGTCGCGAAGGCACGGGAGCACGGCCACGACCTCGGCGGCGCAGTGCTGGCCTCGGATGCGTTCATTCCGTTCGCCGACGGCCCGCAGCTCGCACTCGAGGCGGGCGTGACGGCGATCATCCAGCCGGGCGGCGCGAAGCGCGACGAAGAGGTCGTCGCCGCCGTCGAAACAGCCGGCGGCGCAATGGTCTTCACCGGCCGCCGCCACTTCCGCCACTAGTCGACTACGCCTTCTACTTGACTGCATCGGGAGGTGAGGATGCAGCGCGCGGCGCACTGGGGCGACTTCGATCCGTGGAGCGCGTAAGAACTCGCCGTCGCGCAGTTCCGGTACTTCCCTAAGCTTCGCCCGATGTCCACGGAGTTCCCGACTGCGCTCGAGCTCGTCGGCCGGACGCCGATCGTGCGGCTCCAAAAGCTCGCTCCGACGGGCGGTCCGGAGCTGCTCGCCAAGCTCGAGTACCTGAACCCCGGCGGGTCGGTCAAGGACCGCATCGGCCTCCCGCTGATCGAGGCGGCCGAGCGAGAAGGGAAGCTCAAGCCGGGCGGGACGATCGTCGAACCGACCTCTGGCAACACCGGCGTCGGCCTCGCGATCGCCGCCGCCATCAAGTGCTACCGCTGCATCTTCGTGATGCCGGACAAGATGAGCCAGGAGAAGATCGCGCTCCTGCGCGCCTACGGAGCCGAGGTCGTGATCTGCCCCACCGCCGTCGACGCCGACTCGCCGGAGAGCTACTACTCGGTCTCCGACCGGCTGGCAGAGGAGATCCCCGGAGCCTTCAAGCCCGACCAGTACTCGAACATGGCCAACCCGGACGCCCACTACGAGGTGACCGGGCCCGAGATCTGGGAGCAGACCGGCGGTGAGATCGACGCGTTCGTCGTCTCCGTCGGGACCGGCGGGACGATCTCCGGCGCCGGCCGCTACCTCAAGGAGCGGCACCCGGACATCCTCATCGTCGGCGCCGACCCCGAAGGCTCCGTCTACACGGCGCTGGAGGAGACGGACATCCTCCCGTACCTCGTCGAGGGGATCGGCAAAGACACCTGGCCCCGGACGATGGCGAAGGACGTCGTCGACGAATGGATCCGCGTGTCCGACCGGGACTCGTTCCTGGTCGCCAGACGGCTCGCGCGCGAGGAGGGGCTGCTCGCCGGCGGCTCGGGCGGCACTTCGGTCTGGGCCATGCTC
>JBOHAU010000040.1:0-2037 GCA_050698015.1 Gaiellaceae bacterium | reverse complement strand
CCTGGGCGGGGAACTGCTTCTGCGGGATGTGAGGCAGGAACCGCTTTGCGTCCAGGAAGACGCCGTGCGCGCCGACCGGGACGACGATGGGCACGCCGGCCTCCTCGAGCAGCCCGCCGAGATATGCAGCCTGGGAGACGTAGTGACGCACGGTGGCCTCGTCGGTCGACTCACGGATGCCCTGCGCAAGCGCCTCCATGTCGTGCCCGGCGATCCCGCCGTAGTGGGGAAAGCCCTCGTACACGACCACGAGCTCCCTCGCCCGCTCGGCCAGCTCGTCGTCGTTCAGCGCCAGCACGCCGCCGATCGGGACGAAGTGGTCCTTCTTCGACGAGAAGACTGCGCCGTCGCTCAGGTCGGCGATCGCGCGGATGATCTCGGGCAGGGACCGGCCCGACCAGCCCGGCTCGCGGTCCTTGACGAAGACCGCGTTCTCCGAGATCCGCGTGGCGTCGAGGACGAGCGGGACGCCGTACGCGCGGGTGATCTCGCGCACCATGGAGAGGTTCTCGATCGAGAACGGCTGGCCGCCCGCCATGTTCACGCACGCCTCCTGGCGAACGAACGCAACGCCTTCCCGGCCGAAGCGGTGAAGCACCTCTTCGAGCGCCTCCAGGTCGATGTCGCCCTTGAACGGGAAGCGCGAGCGCGGCTCGGTCGCCTCCGCGCAGGCGACGTCGACCCAGATTCCGTCCAGCAGCTCGACGTGTGCCCGGGAAGTCGTGAAATAGAGGTTCGAGGCCACGCGCTGTCCGGGCCGGACGAGCAGGCGTGAGAGGAGATGCTCGGCGCCGCGGCCCTGGTGCGTGGGGATCACGTGCCGGTAGCCGTAGAGCTCGCGCACGGCCGCCTCCAGCCGGAAGAAGCTGCGCGAGCCCGCGTAGGCCTCGGTCGCCGAGCTCCATCGCGGCCCGCTGCTCCTGCGAGAGCGCGGAGGTGCCGCTGTCGGTGAGGAGGTCGACGAAGACGTCCTCGGACCGCAGGAGGAAGGTGTTGTAGCCGGCCTCCGCGATCGCGGCCCGCCTTCGCTCGGCGGAGGGGAGCGCGATCGGCTCCACCACCTTGATTTTGAAGGGAGGAACCATCACCTCTCAGGATCGCGGTGTAGCGCAGAGGGCGCATCGGGCCGTTCGCCGATCCGCCTGTGGACAACTACGGACGATGATGGGCGGCGATGGAGCTGTGGCTCGCCGTCTTCTTCGCGCTCGCGTTCGCGCTGACGAATGGGTTCCACGACGCTGCGAACGCGATCGCAACGCTGGTCGCCACCCGCGGCGCGCGGCCCGGGCCGGCGGTTCTGCTCTCGGCGGCCTTCAACCTGCTCGGGGCGCTGCTCGTTGGGACGGCGGTCGCCAACACGATCGCCGGGATCGTGACGCTGCCCCGCGCTGAGGCGGTGGCCGCGATCGGCTCGGGTGTCCTGGCTGCGACGCTCTGGAATCTCGGCACGTGGTGGCGCGGACTGCCGTCGAGCTCGGGGCACGCGCTGGTCGGAGGGCTGACCGGGGCCGCCCTCGCCGCCGGAGGGCTCGACGCGGTCCGATGGGGCGGCCTCGACGGCTGGCGCCCGGTCGGCGTCTTCGGCGTCCTGATCGCGCTCGGGGTCTCACCCTTCCTTGGACTCGGCTTCGCGTTCGGGGCCGTGCGGCTCGTCCGGCGGCTGCTGCGCCGGGCGGCGCGGCGCGTCCAGGGCCCGATCCGCGGTGCCCAGTGGGGGATGTCCGCGGCGCTCTCCTTCAGCCACGGGGCGAACGACGCGCAGAAGGCGATGGGCGTCATCGGTGCGCTCCTCGTCGCCGACGGCAGGCTCGACACCTTCGGCGTGCCGCTCTGGGCGATGCTCGCCTGCGGCCTGGCGCTCACCCTGGGGACGTCGATGGGCGGCTGGCGGATCGTCCGGACGATCGGTCGCCGGATCTTCCGGCTCGCTCCCGTTGATGCGTTCGCGAGCCAGGCGGCCTCCACGGCGGTCATCCTTGGGTCCTCGTACGCCGGCGCCCCGGTCTCGACCACCCACGTAGTCGCGTCTTCGGTGGT
>JBOHAU010000039.1:0-9382 GCA_050698015.1 Gaiellaceae bacterium | reverse complement strand
TACTCCTCGTAGAAGCGGCGCGCTTCGTCGAGGCGGCCCGCAACGGACAGTCGATCCGCCATCACCCAGGTCGGGGAGTGAAAGTGCGGCCGGTCTCCCGCCTCGTGCTCGAGTACGAATGCCCGGTGGACGAGCTCGTCGGAGATGGGGTTACCGGCGGTGCGCTCGATGTGGATGTGGAACGCCAGCGCCTGTGCGAGCAAGGCGGGGTCGCCTGTCCTCTCCGCGTGCTCGACCGCCGCAACCGCATGTGACCGAGCGGACGCGAGCTCGAGAAGCACGGCGTAGTTGTTGGCCTGCTCGTCGTGAATCTCCGCGGCGAGCGCGTCGTCGAGCCCGGGCTGGAGTAGCGCCTCCTCACCGAGCTTGACGCCCTCGGCGAGGTCCTCGCGCAGGTGACTCAGCTGCATCAGCGCCCTCGCCCGCTCGCGACCCGGCCTCAGCTCCACGGCGAGCGGCTCGACGAGCCTCAACGCCCGGGGGGCATCGCCGACCTCGTCCCAGATGCCGGACGCGCGGAGTCGCCGCCGCGACCCCGCCAGGGCTTCCCGCGGACTCCTCGCGGCCGCGAGCTCGAAGAGCTCGGCGGCGGTTGCCGACCCTCCGCGGGCTGCTGCGGATTCGGCCGCGGCCTCTACGGCGGATGCGACCTCCTCGTCGGCGCCGTCGGTACCGAGCGCGAGATGATGGGCCCGCTGTTCGACATCGTTCACGACCGCGGCGAGCCGGGCGTGCAGCCCCCGCCACTCGTCCGGCTGCAACTGAGAGGCAACCGCGAGCGAAAAGAGCGGGTGCGCGAAGCGGATGCGGTCGCCGTCCATTCTCGCCAACCCCGCGTCGACCGCGGGCCGTAGGGCCGTCGCGAGATCGTTGCCTGCCGCCGCCTCGACGAGCGCGAGCGTCGGCCGAACAAGGGCGGCGGCAACGTTCAGCACCTCCACGGTGCGCGGAGGGAGGTCGGCGAGCCGTTGTGCGAGCAAGGCTTCCAGCTCCGCCGGAACGGGAAGCGGCTCGCCGGCCGCCGGCGGGCTCGTTAGCTGCGCGAGCGCGCGAGCAAGCTCGATGGCGAAGAACGGGTTTCCGCCTGAGGCCTCATAGACTCGCAGCAACTCTTGGCGGCCGAAAGACGGGCCAAGCCGCGACGCTAGAAGCTGGTGGATTGCTCCCAGGCTCAGCGGGCCGAGAAGCAGCCGCTCGACCCTATCCGGGTCGATCGCCCGCTCGAGCTCCGACGGTTGAGCACCTTCACCGACCCGGCACGCGAGCAAGAGCAGGACTGACTCCTCGCCCAGTCGTCGAAGCGCGAAGGCGAGCGCGTCGACCGAAGAGGGGTCGAGCCACTGGAAATCGTCGACCGCGAGCACGAGCGGACTTTCGGCAGCCAGAATCCGCAGGGCGCTGCGCACCGCGACGCCGAGCGTGCGCGGATCCACCGAACGTCCCCCTGCGTCCTCGACGAGGAGCGCGACCTCGAGCGCGCGGCGCCTCGGCGCCGACACCCCCGGCCCGACGAGTTCGAGCACGTCTTCGAAGAGGTCGCCCAGGCCCGCGTGGGCAAGTCGTTGCTCGGCCTCGGCAGGCCGCGAGATCAGTACGCGCAAGCCCCGCTCTCGCGCCGCGTCGACCGCCGCGAGCCAGAGCGTTGACTTCCCGATCCCGGCGTCGCCCTCCAGTAGCAGCGCCGACGTCCCTCTGCCTGTCCGCGCGAAGAATGCCTTCAGGGAGTCGAGCTCGTTGCTCCTACCGACGATCTCCATGGTCCTCGCTCCGGCGCCGAGGTGTGAACGTCCGTTGCGCCACAGCTTCTTGCGGAGGTCGTCCACGACGGCGGCGATCGCTTCATTCGTGTGGTCCGTTCCGATCAAGCGGCGTCTCCTGCGGTCTTGGAGTTGGCGAGAACCCAGGCTCAAGCCGGCCCCTCCAGGGAGCCCGCGAGCCGATGAGGGTTGTCAGCCGACCGGGAACGTCCGCATGAAGCCAGGATGACAGCGAGCGAAACACTGGTCAAGGCCGCCGTGCAGGCACGATCGACGGCGGCATCTTGTCGATGCCTTCCGCCACATTGGTGACCACGCGGTTCGCACAGGGCGATACTGCGCGGGATGTGCCCCGCCGTCCGGGAAGGGAAGGCCCTGCGAAGCGCGGACGGCGTCGCATCTCGCGATCCGGCCCACCCCCGGCGTCGGAGAGTCGGCTCCCCCAGAAGCGTGCAGGAACTCCTTTGGGCGTTCCGTGGGTTCGCGCCGGTCGTCGCACTCAGTGGACTCTTGGTCTACCGCCTGGCGCCGGATGTAGCGGATAAGCCGCTCTATGAGGACGAGGCCATTGCCGGGTTGATTGCGATGCGTCCTCTCGACGAGGTCTTGGAGACGGTCCTGCTCGATCGCGGCGGCGCGCCGCTCCACTTCGTGCTCGCGCACGCCGCGTTTTGGGTGGATCCGAGTGCGGACGCCCTGCGCTGGCTGTCCGTCGCCGCCGCGTTGGGCGCAGTACCGCTTTGCTTCGATCTGGGCCGGCGGCTCGGCGGCCTCGGAGCGGGCGTCGTGGCGGCCGCCGTCGCGGCTTCCTCGACGGCGCTCGACATCTACGGAAGCTTCGGGCGGATGTACGCGCTCTTCGTCTTCGTCGCGGCCCTCTTCTTTGACCTCTTCGTTCGTGCGCTCCAGCTGCGGACGATCCCGGCGGTCGCAGCCGCCGCGGCGGCGGGCTGGCTCTTGCCGGCGGTCCACCCCTACGGGGCGATCCCGGCCGGCGTCGCGCTGCTGAGCGCCGCCGTCGTGTGGCGCGGGCGTCGCCTCCGTTCAGCCTGGCCGGTCGTCGCTGCGGCGATCGGCGCCGTCCCATTTCTCGTCGCCGACCTGCGGCTGGCCGAGCGGGCGGCGATCGGCGGCGGTGGGGACCGTACCCTCGCCTCGCCGGGGGAGGCGTGGGACGAGCTCGTGACGGCGGTATCCTCGTTCGCGGGCGGCGACGGCATCCCGCTGCTCTTCTTCACAGCGCTGGCGCTCGTCGGCCTCCTGGTGCTCGTTCGCCGGGAACCGCCCGTCGCGGCTTTAGCACTATCGATCGTCTTGCCGCCGCTGCTTTTCCTGTTGGTGCGGACAGAGTCGACGCCGGACCTCTCGCCACGGCATCTCTTCTACGGACTTCCGCTCTGGGCGGCGGCGATCGGAGTGGGAGTGACGAGGTTCATGCGGCAGCCGGTGGCGTTCGCGCTCGTCGCGCTCATCGCGGTCACCTCTCCCGCAAGCGCGCTGCGCGACCCGAGAGAGATCCGCTTCGCCACGACCGAGCCGGGGGACAGCCACTCGATCCGCGCGGAGGCGAACGACCTTCTGGTCCCGTACTCGGCCGTCTTTCTGGCCTCCCTCCCGCATGTGCGCGGCGCGTTGGCGCTGCCGCACGCACCGGGCGACGAGATCCTGGCCGCGCTCGAGCATGCCGAGGAGCCGATCGGCGCCGTTCACATCGCCGTTCCGACCCCGGGCTGGACCGTCCTCACGGCCGACGGGCCGCTCACCAAACGGGAGGCGCTGGCCGCCGCGGCGACGCGACTGCACGAGTTCGACGACAGGCCGGCGCTCGAAAACTGGCTGGCGTGGATCGAGCCGGGGATCTGCGAGGCCCTCCGCGAGCTCGGCGAACCCTGCCCCTAACGGTGCACTAGCTAGACTGCCGCGCCGTGGCAGGCGAACGAGTCAAGCTCGAGGTGCTTGAGCGCGAGACGCGCGGCTCCGCGGCCTCACGCCGCCTGCGCCGCGAGGGGCTGATTCCCGGGGTCCTCTACGGGCGTGGGAAAACCCCGCACGCGTTCTGCGTCCCGGAGCGGGAGCTTCGCAAGGCGCTGACCGGCCCGGCCGGCCTCCACGCGATCCTCGACGTCGTCCTCGACGGCCAGAAGACGTCGCATGCCTCGATCCTCAAGGACTACCAGTCCGATGTGATCACCGGCCGGCTGACGCACATCGACCTCCAGGAAGTCCGGCTCGACCAGCCGATCGAGGCACAGGTCGTGATCGAGCTCGTCGGTGAGGCCCAGGGCTCAGTCGAGGGCGGCGTGCTCTCGCAGGTGAGTCGCGAGATCAACGTCGAGGCCCTGCCACTCGAGGTGCCGGAGCGAATCGAGGTCGACGTCACGGCGATGCAGATGGGCGACACGCTGCGCCTCTCCGAGGTCGCTGTGCCGGAGGGCGTGACGTTCCTCGACGACCCGGAGGAAACCGTCATCGCGACCGTGACCGTCCCGACCCAGATCGTCGAGCCAGAGCCCGAGGAAGAGGAGCTCGAGGAGGGCGAGGAGCTCGAGCTCGCCGAGGGCGAGGAAGCGCCGGAGGGCGCTGCCGAAGGCGAAGGGCCCGCCGAGGGCGAGGAAGCCGGTTCGGGCGAGTCCGGCGAGCCAAGTACGTCCGAGGGTTAAAGGTCCGTGCACTTCCTGCGTCGGGGCGAACGAGCCTCGTCGCTTGACCTGCTGGTCGCGGGCCTCGGGAACCCGGGGCGCGAGTACGAGCTGACGCGGCACAACGTCGGCTGGCTCGTCGTCGACGAGCTGGCGCGACGGCACGGCGGTTCGCACCGCTCGAAGTTCTCTGGACAGCTGTCCGAGGTGCGGCTGGGTGCGGGGAAGGTCGCGCTGCTCAAGCCCGAGACGTACATGAACGAGTCCGGCCGCTCGATCGCGGCCGCCGCCGGCTTCTTCAAGGTCGATCCGAGCGCGCTGCTCGTCGTCCACGACGACGTCGACCTGGAGGACGGGCAATTTCAGGTGCGCCTGGGCGGCGGGCTTGCCGGCCACAACGGCCTTCGCTCAATTGCGCAGGCGCTGGGGACGAATGACTTCTTGCGCCTCCGGATCGGCGTCGGTCGTCCCGGCCGCGGCGACCGGCGGAGCGTCTCGGACTACGTGCTCTCGAAGTTCGATCCGGAAACGGACGTCGACGGACTGGTGGCCCGGGCCGCCGATGCCGTCGAAACGATCGCCTCCGAAGGGCTCGCCGAGGCCCAGCGCCGCTTCAACTAGACGCTTTTCGCCACGAAGTTGGCTCGAATCCGAGCGAGTCAGGCGTCTAGCCTGACGAGCGCCCGTGGGTGGGTGGGGGTTAGGGACGGGACCCGGCGGTAACCCCCGCCCCGCCGGCCGCGCGTACCATGCACTCCCCCGGAACTTGACCGTTCCGGCGTTCGTCATGGACCGACCGGTGCTGCATACTCTCGCTGAAGAACTCGCTGCAAACGAGCGGTTTCAGGCGTTCCTGGACGAGCTCCGAGCACCACAACAGGGGCTCGCGGTCGAAGCGTCCGAGCGCCGCGGCGCTCGCGTTCGCGTCTCCGAGCCGGCCCTGCCGCTCGTCCTCGCCGCGCTGCATACCGAGCTCGACCGTGGCCTCGTCGTCCTGCTTCCCGAGGACGCCGATGCCCGCGACGCCGCGGAGGCAGCGGCCTGGTTTCTCGGCCCCGGGCACGTCGCGCTGCTGCCGAGCCGCGGCGTCCACTGGGGCTCGGGCCTCGAGCCCGCTCCGCACCTCGTCGGTGAGCGTGCCCGCGCGCTCGACGTGCTCTCTTCGGGAGGGCTGGTCGCGGCGTCCGCCGCGGCCGTCGCCGAGGGTCTGCCGCCTGCTGATGAGCGGCCGGAGCCGATCCGGCTCCCGGACCACTCCGACGACCTCGCCGAGCGCCTCGCCCTCGCAGGCTACGAGCGCGTCGAGCGGGCCGAGGAGCGCGGCCAGTTCGCGATCCGCGGCGGCATCATCGACGTCTTCCCGACGACCGGCCGCGAGCCGCTCCGGATCGAGCTCTTCGGCGACGAGATCGAGTCGATCCGCGCCTTCTCGCCGTTCACGCAGCGCACGCTGCATACGGTCGACGAAGCAGTCATCTATCCGGCGAGCGAGCGCCGCCGCGACCTTGGGGAGCCCACGCTCACCGGCGACGACGAGGCGATTCCCGTCCCGGACGACCTCGTTCCACCTCTCGGTCGCGCTCCCGAATTCGTCTGGCAGCCGGACGCCGTCCGTGAGGTCTGGTCGGAGGAGGAGCTCGAGCCACAGCCGCTCCAGGGCGCGGTGGAGCTCGATCCGTTCCCGAGCGGTCAGCCGTTCGCGTTCGAGGCGCAGCGGCCGGCGATCGCCGCGCGCGGCCTGGCCGAGGCGGAAAACGAACTCGGGGCCCTCGTGCGCGCCGGCCTCAGGGTCGTCGTCGCCTTCGCGCATCAGGGCGAGGCGCTTCGCAACCGGAACCTGCTCCGCCGCGTCGAGTCTCGCCTGTTCGAGGCCGGCGACGAGCTCCCGGGCGATTCCGAGCTGCTCTACGCGGTCTCCCCGGCCCGGCGCGGCTTCGTCTGGCGCGACCTCGGCATCGCCCTGTTGCCGGACACGCAGGTTTTCCGCCGCAAGCCGCGCGCCGCGGCACGCGTCGGCCGTTCGCTGCAGTCGTTCGCAGACCTGCGCACCGGCGATCACGTCGTCCACGAAGACCACGGCGTCGGCAAGCTGCTCGGGTTCGAGACCAAGGAGGTCGCGGGGGTGACGCGCGACTACCTGCTGCTCGCGTTCCGTGGGGACGACCGCCTCTACGTCCCACACGAGCAGCTCGGCAAGGTCTCGCGCTACGTCGGGATGAACGGGGCGCCCGCGCTTTCGAAGCTGGGCGGGAAGGCCTGGCAGCTTCTCAAGAGCCGGGCCCGGGAGGGCATCCGCGAGCTTGCGAGCGAGCTCCTGCGCCTCTACGCCCAGCGCCAGCAGGCGCCCGGGTTCGCTCACGACCTCCGCCACGAGTACCTCGAGCAGCTGGAGACGAGCTTTCAGTACCGGGAGACGGACGACCAGCAGGCCGCGATCGAGGCGGTCAAGGAGGACCTCGAGGCGCCGCGGCCGATGGACCGGCTCGTCTGCGGCGACGTCGGCTTCGGGAAGACCGAAGTCGCGATCCGCGCCGCCTTCGCGGCCGCCCTGAACGGCAAGCAGACGCTGATGCTGGTGCCGACGACAGTGCTCGCCCAGCAGCACTGGAACACCTTCCGTGAGCGCTTTCGCGACTTCCCGGTGCGCGTCGAGATGGTCTCCCGCTTCCGGAGCCCGAAGGAGACGAAGCAGGTGCTCGCGGACTTCGCCGAGGGCAAGGTCGACGTCCTGATCGGCACGCACCGCGTGCTCTCGCGCGACGTAATCCCGAAGAACCTCGGCCTCGTGATCGTCGACGAGGAGCAGCGCTTCGGCGTCGCTCAGAAGGAGCTGCTCCGGCAGCTGCGGCTCGAGGTGGACGTCCTCGCCCTGACCGCGACGCCGATCCCGCGCACCCTGCACATGTCGCTCTCGGGACTGCGCGACATCTCCGTGATCGAGACGCCGCCGGAAGGACGTCGACCCATCCGCACGCACGTCGGCGAGTTCGACGAGGAGCTGATCAAGCAGGCGCTCGAGCGCGAGGTCGCCCGATGCGGCCAGGCGTTCTACCTCCACAACCGCGTCGAGACGATCGACGAGCGAGCCGCGTTCCTCCAGGCGCTCTGCCCCGACCTGCGCTTTCTGGTCGCCCACGGGCAGATGCGGGAGAAGGAGCTCGAGGATCACATGATCTCGTTCCTCCGTGGCGACGCCGACGTGCTCGTCTCGACGACGATCATCGAGTCCGGGCTCGATATCCCGCAGGCGAACACGCTGATCGTGGAGCGCGCCGATGCCCTCGGCCTGGCGCAGCTCTACCAGATCCGCGGGCGGGTGGGGCGATCCGACGTGCTCGCGCACGCGTACCTCTTCTATCCGGATGCTTCCGAGCTCACCCCCGAAGCACGCGCCCGTCTGGCGACTCTGGCCGACCACACGGAGCTCGGCGCGGGTTTCGCCATTGCGATGCGCGACCTCGAGATCCGCGGCGCGGGCGATCTGCTCGGTGCCGAGCAGTCGGGTCACGTCGCGGCGCTCGGCTTCGAGCTCTACGTGGAACTCCTGGCCGAGGCGGTGGCCGAGCTCTCCGGCGAGCGGCGCGTCGCGGCCCGGCCGGTCCGCGTCGACGCGCGGGTCGACGCCTATGTCCCCAATACGTATGTGGACTCGGAAGCTTTGCGGATCGACCTGCACCGCCGCCTCGCGCTCGTCGAGACCGAGGACGAGCTTCGCGAGCTCGAGGCCGCCACAGTCGACCGGTTCGGCCCGCTGCCAGATCCCGTCGAGAACCTGTTCGGGATCCAGGAGGCGCGGATCAAGCTCTCGCGGATCGGCGCGGACTACCTCGTCTTCCGCCAGGGAAAGGCGACCGTCGGACCGCTCGTCCTCGGCTCGGGGGAGCTGAGAGACCTGCGGCGAAAGGTCGATACGGCGGTGTACACGACGGCCCGAAAAGAGGTGTCCCTGCGCGAAGAGGGCCTGCCGGGGGCACTCCGATTAGTCGATGCTATCCTGGAGACGCGCCAGGCAGCATGATCGGCGCATTTTCTATGAGACGCCTCACATTTGCAGCACTTTTTGCGGTTGCACTGGCCGTTGTCGCGGTCGGCTGCGGCACCTCCAGTGACTCGGGGGACGTTCCCTCGAACTCCGTCGCGGTCGTCGACGATCGCACGATCACGAAGTCCGAGTTCGACGACCTCGTCAAGTACGCGAAGCGCAGCTACGACGCACAGAAGCGGCCGTTCCCGAAGGTCGGGACGCAGGAGTACGCGCAGATCCGCGACCAGGCGGTCAAGTTCCTCGTGCAGCGCGCCCAGTTCGAGGTGAAGGCCGACGAGCTCGGCGTCGACGTCTCCGACGAGGCGGTCGACAAGCGGATCGAGGACTACAAGAAAGAGCGCCACAAGGGCAGTGACAAGAAGTTCCAGGAGGAGCTCAAGCAGCAGGGGCTCACCGAGGACCAGGCGCGCGACATCATCCGCGCCAACCTGATCCAGGAGGCGATCTACAACAAGGTCACCGCCGATGTGAAGGTCGCCGACAAGGACCTCAGGTCCTACTACGACAAGAACAAGAACCAGTACGGGACGCCGGAGACCCGGCTCGTGCGCCACGTGCTCGTGAAGGACAAGGCGCAGGCGGACCGGCTCTACGGCCAGCTGAAGGAACCGGGGGCCGACTGGGCCGGAATCGCCAAACGCTACTCACAGGATCCGGGCTCGAAGGACAAGGGCGGCCGCTACACGGCGACCAAGGGCCAGGTCGTCCCCGAGTTCGAGAAGGCCGTCTGGTCGATCAAGACGAACGAGCTCACGAAGCCCGTCAAGACCCAGTACGGCTGGCACATCATCCAGGCCCTCGAGCCGATCAAGAAGGGCACGACGACGCCCTTCCCCCAGGTCAAGGAAGCGATCCGCCAGCAGCTGATCCAGGACAAGAAGAACAAGGAGATGGAGTCCTGGGTCGAGGACATGCGCAAGGACCTGGAAGACAAGACGGCG
>JBOHAU010000038.1:0-11618 GCA_050698015.1 Gaiellaceae bacterium | reverse complement strand
GCTCGGCCCCGTGATCGGCGGAGCGGTCGTCGAAGGACTCTCGTGGCAGTGGATCTTCTGGCTCAACGTGCCCATCGGCCTCGTGCTCGTGCCGCTGGCCTGGAACCGCCTGAAGGAGTCCTACGGGCCCGACTCGCGGCTCGACCTCCCCGGCCTCGGTCTGGCCAGCATCGGGCTCTTCGGAATCGTCCTCGGCCTCGTCCGCGGCAACGCGGTCGGCTGGGGGAGCTTCGAGATCCTCGGCTCGATCACTCTCGGGCTCGCGTTCCTCGCGGCGTTCGTCCTCTGGGAGCTCCGCACGGAGGCGCCGATGCTGCCGATGCGGTTCTTCCGGAACAGGACGTTCGCGGCGACCAACGTCGCGTCCCTCTTCATGTTCTTCGGGATGTTCGGCTCGATCTTCCTGCTCGCGCAGTTCCTGCAGACGGTGCAGGGCCACTCGCCGCTCGGCGCGGGCCTGCGCGTGCTGCCGTGGACGGCGATGCCGATGTTCGTCGCTCCGATTGCGGGCGCTCTTTCGGACCGGATCGGCGGTCGACCGCTGATGGCCGGTGGGCTCGCGCTCCAGGCGATCGGGCTCGGCTGGCTGGCCGCGGTCTCGACGCCGACCGTTCCGTACACCGAGCTCGTGATCCCGTTCATCCTGAGCGGGACTGGGATGGCGATGTTCTTCGCGCCCGTGGCGAACGTCGTCCTCTCGGCGGTCAAGCCCGAGGAGGAGGGCAAGGCCTCCGGCGCCAACAACGCGATCCGCGAGGTCGGCGGCGTGTTCGGCGTTGCCGTGCTGGCAACGGTCTTCTCGCAGTACGGCGGCTACGGGTCTCCGGAGACCTTCGTCGACGGTCTCCAGCCGGCGATCTGGGTCGGCGCGATCGTCGTCGGCGTCGGAGCGCTCATCTCGCTCGCAATTCCGCGCCGGCGCCGGCCGGAAGCGCAGTCGGTCGGGGAAGCGGAGGTCGTGCTGGAGGCCGCCTAGCGGCCGGCGCTCACAGGGAGCACCAGTGCGTACCCCTCACTGAGGAAGGGCACGCGGTCGACGAGCGTCGCGATCTCGTCGGGCGAGAACGTGCCCTCCTCGGTGACCACCTCGGTGATCAGGTCCGGGGGCACGAGCTCGAAGAGCGAGCGCTCGATGTCGGCGAGCTCGGGCGCCTGGCTGCCCGGCACCGGCGCGAGCTTGATCACCTCGGCCGCGACCACCGTGGGGACGCCCGCCTCGGCAGCTGCCTTCGCGAGCGGGATCGTCCCGACCTTGTTGCAGATCGTCCCGTCGCGGAAGACGGTGTCGGCTCCAATCAGCAGGATCGATGCGTCGGCGACACGGCCGAGCGCCTCCTCGTCCTCGACGAGCTCGACGTCCATTCCGGCCGCACGCCACTCCTCGGCGAACTCCCGGCCCTCGCCGACCGGCTCGGACACCGTGCAGATGACCTTCGCCGGCTCCGTCTGCTGGAAGGCTTCGCGGACCGTCCCCGAGGCCGAGTGCGTGATCACGGTGGCGCCGTCGAGGCGCTCGCGGAGCTGGATCGTGATCGAGGCTGCCGCCCGCCGGCGCGCGTCGTCGAGGGCGCGCGCCTCCTCCTGGATCAGCCGGCGGAGATCGTCGACGCTGACCAGGTGAGACTCGTGGCCGACCGCGGCGAGGACTCGCCCGACGGCGCCGGCGACCGCGCCGACGCCCGGCCGACTCGTCGCCAGCTGGCGGCCCGCGTTCCGCAACAGCTCGAGCAGGTCGTCGCAGCCGGAGGCTTCGATCTCGGAAAGCTCGGAGAGCGTCTCGACCGCTCGGCGGGCCATCCAGCTCGCGCCGTGCGAACGATCATCCCGAAGCTCCTGAACTCTTTCGGCTAGGAGGGCGGCGTCCACGGGTAGCCAATTGTAGGCTCGATTCCATGCCGCCTGAGATTTCGGTCGTCGTCACGCTCTACAACGAAGACGGGACGGCCGGCGAGGTCGCGCGCCGCGCGGTCGGCGCGCTGGAGGGTCTGGGCCGGCCCTGGGAGCTGATTCTGGTCGACGACGGCTCGACGGATGCGACGTGGGCGGCGGTCGAGGGAGCGCACGCGGCGGACGAAGAGCGGATCCACGGCATCCGGCTGAAGCGCAACTTCGGCCAGCACCCGGCGATGCATGCGGGGCTCGTGCGAGCCGAGGGCGACGTGCTCGTGACGATGGACGGCGATCTGCAGAACGCGCCCGAGGACATCCCGAAGCTGGTTGCTGCCGTCGACGCCGGGGCCGACGTCGCCAGCGGACGCCGGGCCGCGCGACGGGACTCGTGGGGCCGGACCCTGCCCTCGCTGTTCGTCAACGGCATGCTCCGCCGTTTCACGGGCGTCCCGATCTCCGACTTCGGCTGCGCCTTCAACGCCTACCGGCGCTCGGCTTTGGAGCCTGCCCTCGGCTCGATCGGGAAACAGAAGTTCACGAAGGCGCTCGTTCTCTCGACGGGAGCGAGCGTTGCCGAGGTGGACGTCCAGCACGCGCCGCGCGCCGGCGCCTCTCGCTACTCACCGCTGCGGCTAACGCGCGTCGCGCTGCACGTGCTTGCCGGCTTCTGGCCCCAGCCGATCCAGTGGATCGGCCTGGTTCTCGGGACGGTCTGCACGCTCGTGGCGCTCGTGCTCGGGATCTACGGCGTCGTCTACTGGATCACCGAGTCGAACTTCCCCGGCCCGCTCTTCGGCGGCGTCGGCGTCATTTTCGTCCTCGGCGTGCAAGGGTTCATCCTCGCGCTCGTGGGGGAGTACCTGGCGCGGATTCAGCGAGACGTGGAGGGACGGCCGTTGTACACGATCGAACGAGAGCTCTAGCGGCAGCGAGCTTCGCTGGGGTCAGGTCTTGCGTTGCAACATCGCCTCCTCGCGCTCGAGCGCGCGGCTCACCGTGCTGTAGTGACAGCCCAGGTGCTCGGCGATCTCTCGAAGGCGGTACTGGTGGACGCGGTACGCCGTTGCGACCGGCGCTTGTTCGTTGGCGAAGACATCCGTGAGCGGTCGGCGAAGTGGTTGGACCTGGGCCCGGGGTACCTCAGGGAGCGCATCGCGCCGCCCGAGCTTCAAGGCGAGGAATGGGTCGCCGCCGACCCGCTCGCCGCAAACGGCAGGATCTCCGAGAGCACTCGCCACGAACTCGCGGTAGCGCTCTTGTGCACTGCCTCGACGTGACGAGAACTGGGCGAGCAGCCAGTCGATCGTGAGGAATTCGGGCCGGTCAGCGAGTCCGACGGTGGCGCGGTAGCTGCTCCATCGGTAATCCCCCGCCCGCCGAACGATGCCCGCGCGCACGGGATTCAGGACGATGTATCGCGAGACCGAGAGCAAGTAGGCGTTTTTCTCGACGAGGATCGAGCGATATCGCGCCTGGAAGAGGTGGCCGCAACGCCCGTATCGAGCGTTGAACTGCTGTGCGTAGACACCGTTCAGATGGCGCATGCCGATGGGCAGGTTCCCGAGCGGAACTTCGAGTAGCAGGTGGTAGTGGTTGTCCATCAGGCAGTACGTGTGGCAGAGCCACTGATGGCGACCGACAGCGCGCGCGAGGAGTGCGAGAAAGGCGTGTCGATCGTCGTCGTCCCTGAAGATCAAGCCGCGCTCGTTCCCCCGCGTGATCACGTGGACGACCGCGCCTGGCGGACAGACTCGTAGAGGCCGGGCCATCGTTTCGCGACGCTACTTCCGAGTGGCGGGCATGGGAAGTTCCTCGGTAGGACCGTCACACTCTTGGCGCAGTTACGTGATCCTTCGGGATCGATGTTGCGATGCAAGACCTGACCCCCAACGAAGCACGCCACCGCCTGAAGGGCCCATGTGGCACGCTCCGGCGCCTGTGAAACGGATCCTCGTCACCGGCGGCGCCGGGTTCATCTCCTCCGCCTTCATCCGCCACCTGCTCAAGGCGACGCCGTACGAGGTCGTCTCGCTCGACGCGCTGACCTACGCGGGCAACCTCGAGAACCTCGCCGACATCCGCTCGCACGAGCGGCTCTCCTTCGTCCAGGGCGACATCCGCGACGTCGTGCTCGTCCGCTCCGTGGTGGAGCAGGTGGACGTGATCGTCAATGCCGCCGCCGAGTCGCACGTCGAGAAGTCGATCTTCGAAGGGGCGTCCGAGTTCGTCGCGACGAACGTCGAGGGGACGCGCGTACTGCTCGACGCGATCCGCGACGCCCCGGTCGAGCGCTTCATCCTGATCTCGTCGAGCGAGGTGTACGGAACCGCGCAAACCGTCCCGATGGACGAGGAGCACCCGCTCAACCCGCGCAGCCCCTACGCGGCGACCAAGGCGGGGGCAGACCGGCTCGCGTACGCCTATCGAGCGACGTACGACCTCCCGATCGTGATCGCCCGGCCCTTCAACAACTACGGGCCGCGCCAGCATCCCGAGAAGGTGATCCCGCGGTTCCTGATCCAGGCGCTCGAGGATCGACCGCTGACCGTCCACGGCGACGGCGAAGCCACCCGGGACTGGCTCTACGTGGACGACGACGCCGAGGCGATCGAGGCGCTGATCGAGGTCGAGCTCGACAAGGTCGCCGGCGAGGTGATCAACCTCGCCACGGGCGTGGACGTCTCCGTCGCTCGGATCGCCGACCTCGTGCTCGAACTGCTCGGCAAGCCCTCGTCGCTGAAGGAGTTCGTCGACGAGCGTCCGGGACAGGTCCACCGCCACGCCGGGGCGACGGAGAAGGCCGAGCGGCTGCTGGGTTGGCGGGCGCAGACGAGCCTCGAGGAGGGCCTGGCTCGTACGGTCCAGTGGTATCGCGACAATGAGGCCTGGTGGCGAGCGACTCAGGCCGCAAGCGTCTACTCGTCCTAGGCGCCGGCCCGGCGCAGCTCGGGCTGCTCGAAGCAGCGCAGCGGCGTGGGGTCTTCACGATCGCGGTCGACCGCGATCCCGCGGCCCTTGGCTTCGCTCTCGCAGATCGCCGGGCGATCATCTCGACCGAGGACGAGCGTGGGATCGAGCGTCTGGCCGCGGCCGAGCGGATCGACGGCGTGATCGCCCCGGGGATCGATTGGCCGGTCGGGATCGCCGCGAGGGTCGCCGGCAAGCTCGGGCTCAAGCATCCGCTCCCGCCGTCGGTCGGCAGTCTCGCCGTCTCGAAGGCGCGCCAGCGAGAGCGCTTCGACACCGAGGGCGTCCCGCAACCGCGCTGGCGACTGGTGTCGGAGCCCGAGGACGGTCTGCCCGTTCCCTGCGTGGTCAAGGCGCCGGACCGGCAAGGTCAACGGGGCCTCAGCGTCGTTCGGGACGAGCGAGACCTCGCGACGGCGATCGAGGAGGCCGTGGCGACCTCACGGATGGGCACGGCGCTCGTCGAAGAGCTGGTCGAGGGCTCGGAAGTGACCATGAACGCGTTCTCCGTCGACGGGGCCTTTCAGCCGCTGACCGTGACCGACCGGATCACGGCCGAGCCGCCGGCCTTCGGCGTCGCGCTGGCACACGTCTGGCCGGCGGCCGGCGCGAACGCGGCGGTCGACGTCGCCCGGCAGGCGGCCTCGGCGCTCGGGATCACCGACGGCCCGACATACACCCAGATTCGGGGCGGGAAGGTGATGGAGCTCGCGGCCAGGCTGGGCGGAGGCCACGACGCAGAGCTCTGCGAAGCTGCGCTCGGCGTCGACCTGAACAGCCTCGCGCTCGACGCCGCCCTCGGCGAAGAGGTCGAGCTCCCCGACCCCCAAGCGAGGGTCGGCGGCGCCTGCACGGCCTTCCTCGTCCCGCCGCCGGGTGAGCTCCTCGGTCTCGAGGGCGTCGACGAGGCCGAGCGTGCCGAAGGCGTCATCGCCGTCCGCGTCTACCGGCGGCCCGGCTTCCGCTTCGGCGAGCTGCGGGCGGGCCCGGATCGCGCCGGAGCGGTGCAAGCAGTCGGCGCAAGCGCTGCCGAGGCTCAGGAGCGGGCGAAGGCGGCGGCGGCTCTCATACGCTTCCAGACCGATGCAGCTCTCGTCTAGAACCATCGGCTTCCAACCGCCTGCGATGGGCGAGGAGGAGATCGAGGCCGTCGCCCAGGCAATCCGCTCCGGCTGGCTGACGACCGGCCCGCGGTCGGCTGAGCTCGAGGAGCGCCTGGCGGGCTACCTGGAGGCGAAGCACGTGCTCGCGGTCTCGTCAGGGACCGCCGCGCTGCACCTCTCGCTCGTCGCGCTCGGCGTCGGGCCCGGCGACGAGGTGATCACGAGCCCGATCACCTGGCCGGCGACCGCGAACGTGATCGTCCACTGCGGCGCCACGCCGGTCTTCGCCGACGTCCGCGAGGCGGACCTGAACGTCGATCCCGCGCGGGCGGCCGAAGCCGTGAGCGAGCGAACGAGAGCGATCATCCCCGTCCACCTGGCCGGGCAGCCCTGCGACCTCGAGCCGCTCTGGAAGCTCGGCCTTCCGGTGGTGGAGGACGCGGCGCACGCGGTGGAGAGCTCCTACCGAGGCCGCAAGCTCGGCGGCCTCTCCGACGCCACCTGCTTCTCGCTCTACGCGACGAAGAACCTGGCGGCAGGTGAGGGGGGCGTCGTCTCGACGAACCGGGACGACCTCGCCGCCCGGATCGAGGAGCTGCGGCTGATGCGCCGGGCGGGCGGCTCGCTCTACGACATCGCCGTGCCGGGCTACAAGGCCAACCTGCCGGACGTCCTCGCCGCGATCGCCCTCGCGCAGTTCGAGAAGCTCTCGCACCACCGGGCGCTCAGAGAGCAGCACGTGGCCGCCTACGACGCGGCAGTCTCCGAGCTCGACGGCATCCGGCCGCTTGCCAGAGACGACCGCGACACGCACGCCTACCACCTCTATGTCGTTCGGATCGACCCGGAGCGAGCCGGCGGAACCCGTGACGACTATGCGGCGCTGCTCGCCGACGAAGGCGTCGCCACGAGCATCCACTTCCTGCCGGTGCACACGCTCACGGCGTACCGCGAGCTGCTCGACGACCCGCCCGAGCTCCCGATCGCCGAGCGGGCCGGCGCCGAGGTGCTCTCGCTACCCCTCTCGCCCGCCCACTCGGAGGAGGACATCGCCGAGGTGATCGCGGCGCTCCGCCGGATCCACGGACGCCTGACGGCGTGACCAAGCCGCTCAGGGTCGGTCTGACCCTCCTCGTCACCGCCCTCTGCACTGCGTACGTCCTCTGGAAGATCGACGTCGGGCGCACGCTCGAGCTGCTCGTCGACGTCGACCTCGCCTACCTGGCGGCGGCGATCGCCGTCATGGTGGTCACCACCTGGCCGATGGCCCTGCGGTGGAAGTTGCTGCTCGACGTGAAGGGGATCCACGACCGGCTCAACTGGCTGACGCGGGCCTACTTCGTCTCGTACGCCTTCAGCCAGGTGCTGCCGACCGGCATCGGCGGGGACGCTTCGCGGATCTACGAGACGGCGCGCCGGCACCCGGGCAACACCGGGACGATCGCGGGCTCGGTGATCCTCGAGCGCGCGCTCGGCGGCGCGGCGACGCTCATGCTCGCCGCAGTCGGACTCGTCCTGGCGATCGGGGAGTACGACATCGGCCCGTACCTGTGGATCGAGATCGCCGCCGTTCTAGCACTTATCCTGGGCGCGGTCCTCGCGTTCTCGCGCCGGGTGCGCGACTCGCTCGCGTGGCTGGGGCCGCCGCTCGCCCGGGTCCGGCTCGAGCGGCCGCTCCGCGCGCTCTACCAAGGCGTCCACGGCTTCCGCGGCCACGCCGGGGTGATGGTTGCCGTCGTCGCGATCTCGCTCGGGCTCCAGGTCGCGCGGATCGGGGCGATCTGGATGACCGGGAAGGCCGTCGGCGTCGATCTCTCCTTCTGGCCGTACCTCGTGCTCGGCCCGCTCCTCTTCCTCGTCATGCTCGCGCCGTTCACGATCAATGGTCTCGCCGTCCGCGAGGCGTTCTTCATCAGCTTCCTGACGCGGCTCGGCGTCGACGCCGACGCGGCGGCGGCGACCGGGTTTCTGTTCTTCGCCGTGACGCTCGCGCTCGCCCTGCCGGGAGTCGCGATCATCGCGCGGGACGCGATCAGGGCGCCTGCGCATGCCTGAGCTCGAGGCCGTGGTCGTCACCTACAACGGCCTGCCGCATGTCGAGCGTACGCTCGAGAGCCTCGCGCGCTGCGAGACGGTCGTCGTCGACCACGGCTCGACCGACGGCACGCTCGACCTCGTCCGGGAGCGGTTTCCGGCGGTGCGGATCGTCGAGCAGGAGAACCGCGGTCTCGCCGCGGGCTGGAACCGCGGCATCCGCGAAACCTCGGCGCCGTTCGTGGTCGCCCTCAACGCGGATGCGTGGCTCATCGACGACGCGGCCGAGCGCCTCGTCGCCTTCGCCGAGGAGCACGAGCGCGCCGGGTTCGTCGCTCCGCGGCTGCTCAATCCCGACGGGACGCTGCAGCCGTCCGTGCGCGCCTTTCCGACGCCCTGGCGGCTTGCGACCGAGTACCTCTTCCTCCGGAAGCTCGCGCCGCGCACGCGGGCGCTGAACGCGTTCTACGGAGCGAGCTTCCGGCACGACGAGGTGCGCGAGATCGATTTCGCGAAGGCCGCCGGCTTCCTGCTCCGGCGGACGGCGTTCGACGAGGTCGGGCCGTTCGACGAGGACTTCTTCCTCTTCAGCGAGGAGACGGACTGGTGCTACCGGCTCCGTGAGGCCGGCTGGAAGTCCTACTTCTACCCCGGCGCCGAAATCGTCCACGTCGGCGGCGCGAGCTGGCGGGCGGAGTCGGCGACGCTATTCACGGAGCAGGTGCGCGGCCACCTGCGCTTCCTCGCCAAGCACCGCGGCCAGAAGACCGCCGCCCGCGCCAGACGGGTGCTCCTCGCCGGGCTCCGGCTGCGCTCGCTCCTTTTTCGGGGGGAACGCGGAGCCGTCTACCGCAACGCCGCAGACTGGCTGCGTTCCACGCGTTGACGCGACTACCTCTTCTCCTGGCGGCACCGCCGCTGCTCGTCGTCGCGCACTTTCTGCCGGACCACGGAATCGGCCTCGCGCTGCGCCTGGCGGCGGCGACGGGGTGCCTGCTGCTGCCCGGCGCCCTGCTTGCGCGTGCACTCCGGCTCCACGGCGCCGCGCCGGCCTTCGCGCTCTCGCTCGGCGCCGTCTTCGTCGCCCTGCTCGCGACCTTCGCGCTGCAGGCGTCGCTCTGGATCGCGCTCGCCGTCCTTCTCGTTGTGACCCTGGCTGCACTTCCGTTCGTCATCCGCCAGGGGCCGGTGCGCGAGTGGGAGCTGGCCCCGTGGGGCGTGCTGGCGCTCGGCGTGGCGTACGCCGTCCCCGTCTGGCTGCACGCGCCGGCGCTGCGCGGCGACGCGCTCTTCCACCTCGCGCGCGTCCGGAAGCTGGGCTCGTTCGACAATCTCTCACTCGACGCCGTGACGGAGTTCGCCGACGGCGGCCCGCACCCGGGCTACGCGTTTCCGCTGTGGCACGGGTTTCTCGCCCTGATGGGTCGGCTCGCGGGCGTGGACCCCAGCGAAGTCCTGCTGCACTCGGCGGCAATCCTCGTCCCACTCGCGTTCGTGCTCGCCTACGAAGCCGGGCGCGCGCTCTTCAACTCGCCCTGGGGCGGGCTGGCAGCTCTGGCGGGGCAGGTCGCGATCACCGGGCTCGCGCCCGGCGACGGCGGCGCCTACGACGCGCTCGAGCTGCCCGCGACCGCCGCGCGGCAGCTGATCGTGCCGACGGTCCTCGCTCTCACCCTCCTCTTCGCAAGGGCGCCGCGCACGGAGCTGATCGCCGTCGCCTCGGCCTCGCTCGCGCTGGCGCTGGTCCACCCGACCTACGCGCTCTTCCTGCTGATCCCGATCGGCGGCTTCGCGATCGCCCGCTTCATCCTGGCACGGAAGGACCTGCTCAAGCTGGGCGGAGCCCTGGCATCGCTCGGGCTGCCGGCCGCAGCCGTCTTCATCTGGCTCGCCCCGATCGTGGAGGACACCGCTGGGCACACGCCCTCGCCCGAGGAGGTCGCGAGGGCGCTCGCGCGCTACTCCCGCGAGCTCGACGTCCAGTCGATCGACCGCTACTCGCTGGCGCCGGAAGTCTTCGGTCGCAGTGGTGCGGTTTCCATCGCCGCTCTGGTGTCGATCCCGCTGGCCGCGTTGGCGGCGCGGCGGCTTTGGGCTGCGTTCGTCATCGGCGGCTCGCTCCCGATCCTCGTGCTGACGCTGAGCGACATCCTCTTCCCGCACTTCGCCGACCTGGTGTCCCTCTCGCAGGCTCGACGCGTGGCCGGCTTCCTGCCTTTCGCCTTCGCGTTCGCCGGCGGCTGCGTCGTGCTCGCGGGCCTGCTCCGGGGCGCCGTGCTTCCCGTCGCCCTCGCCGCGGGACTCTGGCTGCACCTGACCTGGCCCGGCGACTTCGGCCACCTCGAGGACGGCGGCCCGGCGATCGCCACCTGGATCGCGCTCGTGGGCAGCATCCTCGCGATCCCCGCCGGCCTGATGCTCTCGCGGTGGTTCAGGCCGATCGACGACCGCGGCGTGATCGCTGCCCTGGCCGCCGCGCTCTTTGTCCTGCCAGTCGCCGTCCACGGTCTCCGCGAGTGGCAGTCGCCGGTCGGCAGCCGCCTGCCGCTGACGCCGGGGCTCGTGGATGCGCTGCAGGAACGGGTTCCCGAGGGCGCAATCGTCTTCTCCGATCTCGAGACGAGCTATCGCATCGCGGCGATGGCACCGGTCTACGTCGCGGCCGGGCCGCCCGCGCACGTCGCCGACACGGAGGACAACCGTCCCTACGCGCGGCGCCGCGACGTCCTGCGCTTCTTCCGCACCGGCCGGCTCGAGATTCCGCGCAGCTACGGCGCCAAGTGGCTCGTGATCGACCGCGAACGCACGCTGCTCCGCCCGGCCCTGCGCGTCGTCCACGCCGACGACCGCTACCTGCTCTACCAGCTATGAGGGCCGAAGCCAGGAGTCTCGTGGCGCACACTATGTGCCTTTGCAAACGGGTGTTTCTCCGGCTCTTGAGCTGGGTAGGTGTTCGCAACTTGCGGGATTTTTCGAGGAAGGGGAATGGGAAATGGCAGACGTCAACAGATTCTCTGAGGGCCTGATCGACGTAGCGGAGCGATTCGCCGATGTGGTCGATTCCGCCCAGGGCAGAGGTGCGAGGAAGGGCGGTCCCGGCGCGAAGTGGTTGATCTTGCCGGCAGCCGGCGCTGCGGCGTACGCCTTGGCTACCAGCAGCTCGAGCGTCGCGCGTCAAACGAGAAAACTGATGCTCCGGGCGAAGGACCGCGCCACCGACCTGCCGGACGCTGATCTGTTCGGGCGAGTGAAAGAAGTCACCGGTATGGCAGAGGAGAGCTCGTCGGGCGGCAGTGGGAGTGCCCAGACAGCCCGACGAAGCCAGAGTCGACGCCGTCAGACTCAGCGACGGCGGAAGACCACGTCAGCGAGATAAGCGGTCCGGATCAGCGTCTCGGGTTCCTCGGCCGCTGCTAGTCGGCGCAGGTACTCGGAGATGGAGAGCCCGGGCTACTTGGCGCGGGCTCTATCGACGTCCTTCGCGCTGCTCCTTTACAGAAGTCTTACGCAGACTGGAAACCAAGCCTGCGGAATCTGGGTACGAAGGTGAGAGAAGGGGGTCCGCACTCACCGGGGGGTCCCGGGGGGAGAGGCGGCGCGGACCCCTTTCAATTGTGCCCGCTG
>JBOHAU010000037.1:0-2103 GCA_050698015.1 Gaiellaceae bacterium | reverse complement strand
CTTCCGGCTCGTCGCGACGAGCGACGCCGGTACCAGCCGAGGCGCGGACCGTACGTTCTCGACCGCCGGGCCGCCGACAGCGGTCACGGCGCCGGCGTCAACGGTCGCGATGAGCTCGGCCAGGGTCCACGGCAGCGTCAGCCCCAACGGCTTGGCGACGACCTGGTACTTCGAGTACGGGACGAGCCCGGGCTACGGTGCGAAAACCCCGACCAGGAGTGCCGGCAGAGGCACGAGGCCCGTCAGGGTGTCGTTCGGGCTCACCCGCCTTCGGGCGGCGACTACGTACCACTACCGCCTGGTCGCGAGAAACAGCAGCGGAACGAGACGAGGCGCCGATCTGACGTTCACGACGGCCGGCCTGACCCTTGCCGCTCAGGCGAACAAGGTCGTGTTCGGTCGCGGGCTGATGCTCTCGGGCACCGTGCCGACCGGACGGGCGGGTGAGGCGGTGACGGTGTTCGCCGCGGAGTACGGCAAAGGCTCGCCGAGAGCGATCGCGACCGTTGCGTCGATCGCCGGCGGATCGTGGGCCTACCTCGCGAGACCGGCGATCCTCACGTCGTACATGGCCGCTTGGGGCAGCCTGACGAGCCGCGAAACCGTAGTCGGCGTCCGGCCGCGTGTGCGCTTCCGGCGAATCGGGAGGGCTCGCTTCTCCACGCGTGTCCTCGCCGCCAGGTCATACCGGGGTCGGTTGGTGAAGCTCCAGCGCCGAACAGCGGCCGGTCGTTGGGTGACGGTGAAGCGCGTCCGGCTCAAGCGCGGCTCGACCGCGACCTTTCGCGTGCGACTCCGGCGAGGCAGGTCCAAGCTCCGGGTCGTGATGAGCGTCAACCAGGCGGGGCCCGGCTACCTGGCGGGCATCAGTCGCACGATCGTCTACCGGCGCTAGGAGGGTTTGGCGAAACACAGTCTGTGCCGCAGGAGCACGCTGCTCGCCCCGAGGACGGCGTCCTCAGTCGCGCCCGTATCTACGGATACGGGCTCCCTGCGTCCTTGCCTCGGAACGACCATCGCATTCCTGCGACGAGCGGCGTTCCGCCAAACCTCCTAAAGCGACCGGTAGATGGCGATCAGGCGGTCGGCGCCCTTGTCCGCGTCGTGCAGGCGCTCCACGTAGGAGCGCGACGAGGCGCCGATGCGCCGGCGCTCCTCCGGCGACGCGGCAAGCTCGGCGATCCGCTCGCGTAGCGTCTCCTTCGTCACCGGGACGATCGGGACTTCGACCCCCATCTCGCGCTCGGTGGCACGGACCGCCTCCTCGCGAAGAAAGCTGAGCACGGGCTTCCCGAGTGCCATCGCCTCGAGCGCGAAGACCCCGTACCAGCCGGCGTTGAGCTGGTCGACGACCAGGTCGGCGCGCTCATACCGGCGCCGGGCCTCGTCGTGCCGCAAGCCCTCGACGATGTCGAGCTCGACGTCGAGGCCCTCGCACGCCGCGACCACGTGCTCGGTTCCCTTGCGCTTCCGGCTCGACGGTGCATGGAGGACGATCGGGCGCGGCCGATCTTCGAGCGGGACCGGCGCGTAGTCGCGCAGGTCGAGGCCGGGTGGGACCACGTGAGCGTCCGGCACCCAGCGGAGCGCGTCGTAGGAGCCGACGATTCGCGCGTCGGCGCCCCGTGCGTAGCGGAGCTCATCGGGCGTCTTGCCGCGGATGTCCGAGCCAAGGAAGTGCAGGACGGACTTGCGCCGTGTTGCCTTCAGCAGCGGCCACTGCACCTTCCGCGGCACGAGCGTCCAGCCAAAGTAGAAGTGGAAGACGTCGGTCCTCGGCAGGAGGCCCAGGAATGCGGGCCACTGGACCGCCTGGCGGCCCCAGAAGCCGCCAGGGCGATCGAGTGAGCGGTCCGCCTCGGGGTGAAGCTTCTGCCGTTCGACGACGACGAGCTTCGCGTCGACGCCCTTGCGCCGGAGAGCCTGCACGTTCGTCCACGGGATCCCCGCCACGTTCAGCGGGGTGTGGACGACTCTCACCTCGGGATCCTGGGGCGGCGCTGGCGGTGCGAGGCCGGAGGGCACAGTGCTTCAGCACGGGCCCGGAGAGCATCGTGCCGTCCAGCGCCGTCAGGCGGCGGCGGAGCCGGGCTCTGCCCGGCG
>JBOHAU010000036.1:0-43744 GCA_050698015.1 Gaiellaceae bacterium | reverse complement strand
GCGCCGACGCCGTCGGGAGTGCCGGGTCGAGCGTGCGGATCGCGCCACGTTCGAGAATCATGCGAGAGAATCTACGCGCCGTGCCGCTTGATCACGTGATCCTCAACGTCCGCGACTACGCGCGGAGCAAGGAGTTCTATGCGCAGGCGCTGAAGCCACTCGGCTTCGAGCTCCTGATGGAGTTCGGCCCAGGAGGAGGGTTCGGAGTCGGGGGCAAGCCGGAGTTCTGGGTCACGCAGCGGGGCGAGCCGACTGCCGCCCACGTTGCCTTTGCTGCCGCCGATCGTGGCGTCGTCGATCGCTTCTACGAGGCCGCGATGGCCGCCGGGGGGACCGACAACGGCCCTCCAGGTTTGAGGCCGCATTACCACTCCAGCTATTACGCCGCATTTGTGCACGATCCAGACGGCAACAACATCGAAGCCGTCTGCCATCGCCCAGAATGAGCTTCGGCGGCCCCTCCTTCTGGCTCGAGACCACGCCGGAGACCGACTATCCGTCCCTGCCCGACGGCGTTTCGGTCGACGTCGTCGTGGTCGGGGCCGGCATCACCGGGGTCACCGCGGCGGTGCTGCTCAAGCGCGCCGGCAAGACGGTGGCGCTGCTCGACTCCAAGCGCATCGTCCGAGGCGCCACCGGCTACACCACGGCGAAGGTGACAGCCGGACACGGCGCGAGTTACTCGAAGATCCGCAAGGGCTTCGGCGAGGACGGCGCGCGAACCTACGCCGAGGCGAACGAGGGGGCACTCGAGCGGATTGCGCAGTTCGTCGACGAGGACGGGCTCGACTGCGACTTCGAGCGGAAGACGAATTACGTCTATGCCGAGTCCGAGGAGGAGGTCGCGCAGCTCCGCCAGGAAGCCGAGGTCGAGCGCAAAGCCGGACTGGGCGTGAGCCTCGTCGACGAGACACCGCTGCCCTTCTCCGTTTTGGCGGCGCTCAGGCTCGACAACCAGGCGCAGTTCCACCCCCGCAAGTACCTCCTGGCGCTGGCCGCGACGATCCCGGGCGACGGAAGCCACGTCTTCGAGAACTCCCGCGTCCAGAGCGTCAAGCACGGCGAGCCGTGCGAGGTGTCGACCGAACAGGCCACGCTTCGCGCCGGCGACGTCGTGTTGGCGACGCACCTGCCGATCCTCGACAGCGGCCTCTTCTTCACGAAGGCCTATCCGCACCAGAGCTACGCCGTCGCGGCGCCGATCGGGCAGGCGCCGGAGCCTGACGGGATGTACATCAACAGCGGCACGCCGACGCGCTCGATCCGCACGCTGCGGGACGGCGACCGCCTCTTCATCCAGGTCGGGGGCAACGGCCACAAGGTCGGCGAGGAGGAGGACACGCCGTCCCGCTACGACCAGCTCGAGGGCTTTCTCCGCCGTCATTGGCCGGACGCCGGGCAAATCAGGTACCGCTGGTCGACGGAGGACTACATGGCCCACGACTACGTGCCGTACGTCGGACGGCTGCGACGCGGCTCCGAGCACCTGTACGTCGCGACCGGTTACAGCAAGTGGGGTATGACGAACGGAACCGCGGCGGCGATGATCATCGCCGACCGGATCCTCGGGCAGCGGAACCCCTGGGCGGAGCTTTACGACTCGAAGCGGCTCGTGCGCCGCTCCGGCCTCGCGAGCTTCGTCAAGGAGAACGCCTCCGCAGGGATTCACTTCTTCGCCGACCGGCTCTCCCGCGCTGACCGTGTGGCGGTGCAAGACCTGACCCCCGGGAGCGGCGCGCTCGTGCGAGTCCGCGGCCGGAAGACGGCGGTCTACCGCGACGAGCAGGGAGCGCTCCACGCCCTCTCGCCGGTCTGCCAGCACCTCTACTGCCTGGTCGACTGGAACGCCGCCGCGCGGACCTGGGACTGCCCGTGCCACGGCTCGCGCTACGCCGGCGACGGACGGGCGATCCAGGGGCCGACGACGAAGGACCTGAAACGCCGGAACCTCTGAGGTTCGTCTCGCGGCGCGCGTGGGGTGCGGTGCCGCCACGCGGTCGGCCGCCGATTGCGAAGGAGCAGGTTCGCGGCGTCGCCGTCCACTACTCCGGCATGAATGCCGACGAGCGGCGGCTGCATGCGGACTGCGCTGCCCGGGTGCGCGGGATGCAGCGCTACCACATGGAGGAGAAGGACTGGCTCGATATCGCCTACAACCACGTCTTCTGCCGGCACGGTTTCGTCTTCGTCGGCCGCGGCTTCGAGGTCCGCTCGGCGGCGAACGGGACGAAGGAAGCGAACGACCACTACTTCGCGGTCTGCTTCCTCGGCGACGACTCAGTGGGGAGGGCGGACGTGACGCCGGAGGCTCGACGTGCTCTCGAAGGGCTGATCGCCGAGTACCGGCGTCGCTACCCGAAGGCACGCGAGGTGCGGCCCCACTCGGACTTCTTCGCCACCGCGTGCCCCGGCGACGAGCTGCGAGCGTTGATCAGGGCGTTCTGACGAGGAACGCGACCCGGCCCAGCGCGCCCGAGGCCCAACAGGCGTGTCCGCCGGCGCAATCGACGGTGTGGAAGCTGCCGCTGTCGAACGACTGCCAGGAGCGTCCCTGGTCGAAGCTCACGTCGCTGCCCGTCGGGCCGACGATGATCGCCTCGCGTCCGGTCACCCACGTAGCGCCGGAGCGGTACTGGTTGGGCGCGTCGGCGACGAGCTCCCAGCTGTCCCCGCCGTCGTCGCTGAGCGCGAGCGAGTCCGGCGCCACCGTTGGGGTCAAGAAGTCACCGCCCACGGCGAGCCCGTTCTCCACGTCGCGGAAAGCCAGCGCGTTGATGCCCGCCGTCGACCCACTCAACATGGGCGTCGCGCTCACTGTCCAGGTCAGGCCGCGGTCGCTCGAGTGAAAGACTCGCGCAACGATATCGCCGCCGGTGCCGAACCACGCGTCCGCCTCACCTGCCGTGGTGATGCACTGGCCACTGGCTGCGAAGGCGAACTCACCCGGCAGCGCGGGTGGCATTTCGGCGGCCACGACGTGCCAGCTTCGGCCTCCGTCGCTGGTCGCGAGGATCCGGAACCGGCCGTTGATCGGATCGGACAGGGCGAGCCCTCGATGCTTGTCGAAGAACGCCATGCAGTCATAGAACGCGGTCGGCTCTGTGTTCTGGAAGACGAGCGACCACGTCAGGCCGGCGTTCGTCGTTCGGTAGATGCGGAAGGCATCGGATGTGTCGCCGATCGAGAGGATGACCGCGGTTCGCTGGTCGAAGGCCTCGATGTCGCGGAACTGGAGCGCCTCGGTGCCCGGCGGGCCGACCGACTGCCAAGTCGCACCCTTGTTCGTCGTCCGCAGGACTGTGCCCGCACTCCCGCTCGCCCACGCGACGCGCTCGCTGACGGCCGAGAGACCGCGAAGGCTCGCCGTCGAGCCGGTCGGCGTCAGCTGCCAGGCGTAGCCGCCGCTCGAGGCGAGCGCCATCGAGGCGGCCACGAGGCTGAAAACGGCGAGGAGCAGGGAGATGCGCTTCGCCACGGCGTGAACCTAACACTAGGATGGCCCGCGTGCCGACCGACCCGCTGACCGAGGAACAGCGCGAAATCCGCGACCTGATCCGCGAGCTCGCCCGGGAGCGGATCGCCCCGCGCGCGGCGGAGATCGACAAGAGCTCCGAGTTCCCGTGGGACGTCGTCGAGCTCTTCCGCGAGCATGGGATCTTCGGCGTGATGTACGACGAGGAGTACGGGGGGCTCGGCGCGAGCGCGCTGATGACGCTCGTGGCGGTCGAGGAGGTCTCGAAGGTCTGCGCGACGAGCGGGCTGATCCTGGCGGTGCAGGAGCTGGGCAGCCTCGGCGTCAAGCTCGCCGGCAACGAAGAACAGAAGGACCGCTACCTGCCGAGGCTCGCCACCGGCGAGTGGCTCACCGCCTACGCGCTGACCGAGCCCGGCTCGGGCTCGGATTCCGCCGCGATGCGCTCGGAAGCCCGCCTGGACGGCGACGAGTACGTGATCAACGGCTCCAAGCGTTTCATCACGAACGCCGGGGTCGCCGACCTCTACACGGTCTTCGCAAAGACCGACCCAACCCTGGGGCACGACGGCATCTCCGCCTTCCTCGTCGAGGCGACCTCGCCGGGCTTCGAGGTCGGACGGATCGAGCCGAAGATGGGCATCAAGGGCTCGACGACCGGCGAGATCTTCTTCAACGACCTGCGGATCCCGGCGAACAACCTGCTGGGGGAGGAGGGCGAGGGGTTCAAGATCGCGATGCGGATCCTCGACCGTTCGCGGCCCGGGATCGGCGCCCAGGGCCTCGGGCTTGCGCAGGGCGCGACCGACTACGCGCTCGAGTACGCAAAGGAGCGCGAGACGATGGGCAAGCCGATCGGCCAGCACCAGATGATCTCGGCGATGCTCGCCGACATGGAGACGAAGTGCGAGGCGGCGCGCGGGCTGCTCTACAAGTGCGGGCAGCTGATCGACGAGGGCGCCGAAGGTTCCGAGCTGACGAAGATCAGCGCCATGGCGAAGCTCTACTGCTCGGACGTCGCGATGGACGTGACGACCGACGCCGTGCAGATCCTCGGCGGCTACGGCTACATGCAGGAGTACCCGGTCGAGCGGATGATGCGAGACGCGAAGATCACGCAGCTGTACGAGGGCACGAACCAGATCCAACGGCTCGTGATCGCGCGCGAGATGCTGAAGGAGAACCGCGCCTTCCTCTTGGCGGGGGTTGGGTAGGAGGGTTTGGCGCAATACAGTCTGTGCCGCAGGGCCGCGCTGCTCGCCCCGAGGACGGCGTCCTCAGTCGTATCTACTGATACGGGCGCTCCCTGCATCCTTGCCTCGGAACGACCATCGCACCCCTGCGACGAGCGGTATCACGCCAAACCCTCCTAAGCACCAAGATTTGCGCGTCGGCCGTCGCCGGGTCCGGGTGACGAGTGCGGAGCGCGTTCTCTTCCCCGGCGACGGCGTGACGAAGGGCGACCTCGTGACGTACTACGTCGACGCCGCCGCGGCGCTGATCCCGCACCTGCGCGATCGGCCGTTCACGCTCAAGCGCTACCCGCACGGCTTCCGAGAGCGGCCGTACTTCCAGAAGCAGGCGCCGAAAGGGCTTCCTTCGTGGATTCCGACGCGACAGTTCCGGACGTTGCCGCGGGAAGGCGGACCCCGGCTCGTCGACTTCGTGCTCGTCAATGAGCCGGCGGCGCTCGCGTGGATGGTGCAGATGAACTGTATCGACATGAACGCGTGGTACTCGCGGGTCGACCGACCCGAGCGGCCGGACTACGTCGTCTTCGACCTCGACCCCCCCGAGTCGCGGAACGGGTTCGCGCAGGCCATCCGCGTCGCGCACCTCGTCCGGGGGGCGCTGGAGCGGCTCGAGTTGCGCTCGTACGTGAAGACGAGCGGCGCCGACGGAATCCACGTCCTCGTCCCGATCACCCGTCGCTCGTCGTTCCGGGAGACGTACGACTTCGCGGAAGGAGTCTCGCGCGGACTCGAGCAGGAGCACCCCGGCCTCGTCACGACGGAATGGCTGAAGCGCAAGCGCCGAGGCGTGCTCGTCGACCACCGCCAGAACGGGCACGGCAAGACAATCGCGTCCGCGTACTCGGTGCGGCCCAAGCCGGGCGCTCCGGTCTCGACGCCGCTCCGTTGGGAGGAGCTCGGCGAGACGGTGCGGCCGCGGGACTTCGGCATGCGCGAGGCGCTCGAGCGCGTCGAACGGCACGGCGACTTGTTCGAACCGACGCTGCGCGGTAAGCAGTCGCTCGGCCCCGCGCTCCGGAAGCTTCGGGCGCGAGAGCCGGCTAGCGCTTCCTCTTCCCGCGGCTCAAGACGACGCTGACGCGTGTGTAGCGGACGAGGCGCCGCCCGGCTGCAGGTCGCTGTGAGATCACACGCCCTGCGGCGACGCGTGACGAGAACGACCTCGTCACGGTCCCGAGTCGGCAGTTCGCGCGCACGAGCACGAGACGGGCGCTGCGGAGCGTCCTGCCTCGGAGCTGCGGGACGGCGCAGCGGATGATCCTCGGCGGCGGCGGCTCCACCGGCGGCGGTAGAGGCGGGGGAGGCGGCGGGGGCGGCGGAGGAGGTGGCGGTGGGCCAGGGGGCGGCGGCGGAGGGGGACCAGGCGGAGAAGGCGGAGGCGGAGTAGGAGGCGGCGGCGGCGGCGGCGGTGATGTGCCTCCGAGGCGCGCCGCGATCCAGGCGTTCAGCGCCGGCTCACCCACCCTCGTGTAGACGCCGGGGTTTCCGACATTGGCGCAGCCGTAGCCCCACGAGGTGATGCCCGCGAGAACGAAACCGCCGCCGTCGTCGGGCACCAGCAACGGCCCGCCGCTGTCGCCCTGGCAGGTGTCGTGCTGGCCGTCGTAGGCACAGACCATCGTCTGCGAATCGAACTCGTTGCCGTAGGCGTCGTCGCAGTCGGCGTCGCTGATGATCGGGACCTGCGCCTCCCGAAGCTCGTCGCTGCCGAGCCCGCCTCCGCCCCGGCGCGTTGTGCCCCAACCGATGATCGTGGCGCTCACGCCGGCCGCCCACTTCGACGCCTCGTTCGTGCCGATCACGCGCAGCGGCTGGTGCGGCGCCGGGGTCGCCAGCGTCAGCATCGCGGTGTCGTTCTGGAACGTGAACGGGTCGAAGTCGGCGTTGACGTCGATGTGCGAGACGGGGTAGGCGTGGCTCGAGCTGAACTCATCGCGGTCGACCTCGCCCATGTACGCCGTAACGCTCTCCGGCGTGTCAAGGAAACAGTGGGCGGCCGTGAGGATCTTCGTGGGCGCGACGAGCGTTCCACCGCAGTAGCCGCTGTCGAGATCGAGAAAGGCCTGTGCGGGATACTCGCCCTGGGTCGCCGGCTCGCCGCCGACGATCGTCCCCGTCGGCGGTTCCGATCTCGCCGCGCCGGGTGCGAGCAGCAGCCCGACGAGGGCAGCGAGGAGCGCGATGCTCGTTCGACCCGAAACCACCATGACCCCCTATCGGCCGACCCAGGCTAACGCCTAATAGCCACCACCGTACGTGCCGTCTCCGGAGCCGGAGCCGACGTCGCCGCAGGCGACGTAGACGTCGAGCTTCTCGGCGGAGGAGTGAACGTTGATCGCGAAGTCCTGGTCCCGGAGCTCGTCCAACGGCCGGTCGACGAGACTCGTCGAGCGTCCGTCGACGACGTTCTCGAGGCCGTAGGCCGGGTTCGGGTCGAGCTCCGCACAGCTCCCTTCGTGGATGTGGGCCGGCTGCGGGACGGCCGACGGGTTGTCGAGCGCGATTACGACCTTCGTCTTCTCGCCGTCAGTCGTCAGCGTGGCGGTTCCGGACTCCCCGGAACCGTTTTGCTCCTCGAGATCGATGACGACCTCGCCGGAGCCGCTCTCCCCGTCGCCGCTCCCGCAGCCGGTGAGGAACGCGAGCGCCGCGAGGATCAGCGCGAGGTTCCTCATGGGAGGCACTACGGTGCCGGCCGGCGGCCGGATGTAGGAGGGTTTGGCGAAGTACAGTCTGTGCCGCAGGGCCGCGCTGCTCGCCCCGAGGACGGCGTCCTCAGTCGCGCCCGTAACGACTGATACGGGCGCTCCCTGCGTCCTTGCCTCGGAACGACCATCGCACCCCTGCGACGAGCGGCATTCCGCCAAACCCTCCTACCGACGCGTCTGGACGACCTCGAACGCCGATCCCGGCACCCGGTGCAGCGTGTGCAGCTGGTCGTTCGACCAGCGCGGATCCGGAGCTCCGGTGATGTGCCAGTCGGAGCCGTTGTCGGCGACGAGCATCCCGTAGCGCTTCAGCGCCCCGAGCACGATCCTGGCCTGCCGCGGGAAGCCCCGGGTCGGGTAGCTCGCCTTGAGGCGCAGGCGGAGGCCCATCGGCGGCAGGTTCGGGTCGTTCGAGTCGCTGGCGTAGTGGCGGGCGGGGTAGACGTAGGCGCGGCGCGTGCGGCGGACGGTGAAGCGCAGTGCGTGGTCGATCCGACCTCGGGCGACTTCGTCGTACCGGGCCAGGCCAGGGAGGATCGCCAGTCCGGCGGCGTCGGCGGACGTCCAGCCGGCCGGCCGGAGGCGGTTCGACCGCAGGTTCCACACCGCGCCGGAGCCGGCGCGCCACCCTCCACCTGCTGTCGGATAGAGGGCGTAGAGCTCGTAGAGCCGGCAGTTGTCGCGGTCGAGGATCAGAGCATGGCGATCCCCGTCCGACTGCCGCCCGCCTTCGATCTTGACGTTGCGAGGGATCGGATACGGCCCACGGTCGCTCTCATTCGCGTACTCGAACGAGACCCGGTGTTTGTTCTGGCTGCGCCGCACCACGGTGATCGGGATCCCGATCGGCCCTCCGTTCCAAAGGCCGGATCCGAAGTCGGCGTGCAGCGTCTCGGCCGGGCCGATCGAGTCGATGATCGCGGCCGAGCTCGCCGCGACGGGAAGCCGGTCGACACGTTGGTTCCATGGATTCGTCTGCGGGAAGACGGGGCAGCGCGGCGCCCCTGGGTGACGGAGGGCGTCGGCGCGGCCGCCGGCGAAGAGCAGCGCGAAGGCGATGACGGCGACGAGGGCGGCCTTCACGCTCCCTCCATCGGCAAGTGCCGCAGCATCGGATCTCCCCCGTTCCAGAGGTGGAGATCCCCGGTGAGCGCCACCCAGCGGCAGAGGTAGACGAGCCCGGTATCGGAGCCCTCTCCCGAGACCTCGTGCTCCCAGGACTCCGGGGTTTCCGTCTCCGCAACCAGATGGAACGCGTGGTTCTCGCTGAGGCTTCGGTAAGCCGCCTCGAAGTCGGGGAGCTCACGCACGACGCGGACGCCGACCAGCCCTGTCTCCTCGGCCAGCTCCCGAAGCAGTCCGGACTCGAGGTTCTCGCCGTGCTCCAGCCTGCCCGCGGGGACCTGGACTCCTGCCTCCGGGAGGTCGCGATGCTCGATCGTCAGCAGCTCGGTGCCTCCCGCCCGCTCACGGGTGACGTACGCGACGACGCGCTGCCGGACCAGGGCGCCGACGAGCGCGCCGCGTTCGCCCCAGAGCTCGATGTCCGGTCGAACCTCGACCCAGCGGCAGCGGACGAGCACCTCGTCCGGAAGCTTCCGATGCTCCCAGTCGTCGGCGGTCGGGCCCACGGGCACCGCCTGCACGAAATGGCTGTCGCCGAGGATGCCGACCTCGCAAATCGCCCTCACTTTCAGCCCGGTCTCCTCGAGCACCTCCCGTCGCGCAGTCTCCTCGACCGTTTCGCCGGGCTCGATCCCGCCGCCGGGCAGGATCGCCTGGTACGCCGGGTCGCCCGGATAGTCGAAGACGAGCAGCTCGTCAGTTCCAGTCACCGGATGTTCCCGCGTGACGTAGACGACGACCGGCGGCCGGGGTCTCAATCGACGAGCTCGTCGGCATGCGGGAGGTAGCCCCGAGCGCCGAGGACCCGGACGTAGCTCGCCCAGCGGGGCTCCTCGGCCAGGAGCGGCGCCAGCAGCTCGCGGGCCCGGACGACGTCGTCGGCATGCGCGGCGTCGACGATCTCCGCGAAGCGGACGTCGAGCTCGTCCATCCCCAAGCGTCGCGCGGTCTCGACGCGGTCGCCGGGCTCGTCCATCGCCTCGTAGCCGTCGTGCAGGTCCAGGAGCCGCCGGAGCTCCTCGAGCGGCTCGGGATGGTCATCCACGCGCAGGTCGACGAGGACCTCCCACGGCTTGCCCTCGGCCGGGACGACGAGCAGCGCCGCCGCTTGTCGCCCGCGCCAGTCGCCGCCGGCATCCTCGGCGGCATCGAGGGCTGCGAGCAGGCGCTGCGCCAGCGGGCCGGTCGCGGCTTCGAACGCCTTCGCCATCGCCGGCCACACGGACGCGCTCCGCATGATGTTCGCCTGGACGGAGTAGCCGTCGCCGAGCTGGTGCCCCGCGTCGGGGATGCAGTCGGCGCCGGTGTGCGCGTCGGCCGACCCGTCCGCAGCGAGGATTGCGACCTGGCGGACGGACTGGTCGGGATCCGCCGTGACGAGTGCGGCGAGCGCCTGCTCGGGCGTCTTGCCGCCCTCGAGCAGGTCGAGGCCAAGCGGTCCATAGCTCCGTTCCGCGTAGGACTGCGTCGCGACGACGCCGACGCCCGGACGCGCCCAGAGCACGGCGGAGCCGCACGCGAACGCGCGAGACTGCACCGCTGCGCCGAGCTGGCCGGTCTCCGGATCGCGGGCGACGATCGAGTAGGTCAGGACGACTGGGCGCGCATCTTCGCCTTCCACTCGCGCTTGAGCGCCTGGTAGTGCTCGAGCGCCTCGGGCGAGTCGACATCCCCCAGCGTCGGGTGCGACGGAGCGATCTCCTGCGCGGCAGGGACGCCGAAGCGCTTGGCCAGCACCGCGCTGAACGCCTTCACCTTCATCTCGCCGAAGCCGGGCAGCGCCTCGATCCGGCGGCGTAGGTCGGCGCCGTCGGCGGCTTCGTGCCAGAGGCGGGCCGCATCGCCGCCGTACTCGGCCTCGACGTGGGCGGCGAGGTCGCGGACCCGGGTCGCCATCGCCCCGGGGAAGCGGTGGACGGCGGGTCGCTCTCGGAAGACGGCCTCGAGCCGATCGGGGTCGGTCGAAGCGATCTCGCCGGCGTTGAGCGTCCCCAGGCGCTCCTTGATCTTCAACGGCCCGGAGAAGGCGGTCTGCACGCTCACCTGCTGGTCGAGCGAGAACCCGATCAAGAGCGCCAGCGGCTCGCGGGCGATCAACTCGTTCGCCTCGTCGCTGCCGGTGAAGTAGAGCCGATCGGGTGCGGCGACGGCCATGTGCCGATCCTACCCATCCCTCGATCCGTTGACGGCGGGGGTTTAGGAATCTGACGAAACGCCGATCAGGTCGCTAGAGTGACCGACGGCCCCCAGGTCGGACGTCTCACGCCGCAAAACGATCAGGAGGTTCCGAGGACGATGAGAGAGCGATTCGCGCGGCGCGCCTGGCTGGGCCTCGTCGCAGGGGTGGCCACCGCCTTTGCGGTGGGTGGGTTTGGGCCAGTCGCTTCCGCCGTCTCGCCGTCGGGTGAGTCGGCAGCCGCCAAGCAGTACGCGGACAAGGTGACCATCTGTCACCGCACCGGATCGAAGAAGAAGCCGTTCCACACGATCCGCGTGTCGCGGAACGCGCTCAAAGCGCACCTGAAGCACGGTGACACAGTCGGCCCGTGCGGCCCGAACTCCGTCTTCACCATGTGCGCCAAGACGAAGAACGGCGCCAAGAAGACCATGAAGGTCAAAGGCACGAAGAAGGCCGCGCGCGCCCTGAAGAAGGGCGCCAAGCTCGGCAAGTGCAAGGCCAAGGGGAAGCCCGAGAAGGGCAAGAGCAAGGGCAAGGAGAAGCAGAAGGGCCACGGCAAGAAGAAAGGCGGCGGCCCGAAGAAGCCGTAACGATTCAGAGCCCCGCCACGGCGGGGCTCTTCATTTGCGAGCCGTTACTTGAACTGGAAGTCGGCATCGTGGATCGAGCCGTCGAGCAAGGTGAGGTGGAGCCGGCGGCATGTGCCGGCCCAGGCCTTCTGCGTCTGCCACGTGAAGATTAACTGACCGCTCGCCGAGTCGAAGCTGGGGGTGACCGGCGCAGGTGTGGTCGTCTCCTCGATCGCGTCGGTGGAGCTCTTCGTCGGACACGTGATCGTTTCGGACGTGCTCGACGTCAACGTGCTGAGGTCGCCGAGGCTCTTGCCGCCCGCATCCTGGAGCACACATTTGACGGGAATCGTGCTGCCGGCCTTGGCGACGTTGAGCGTCGGCTGTTGCCGACCGGCTGCCGGAAGGCGAAGAACGGAAGACGACCGTGTACGGGATGGTCTTCGTGATCGTGTTGCCCGTGAGGTCGGTCGCGGTGACCGTGAACGTGTGGTTGCCGACCGTGCTCGTGATGATCTGCACCCCCGGCTCAGTCAGGCCGGGGACGCATCGCTGCTGTCGCTCCGAGCGGCGCCTAGAGGCCGAAGAACGAGCCCCACACGCCGGCGAGCGCCGTGTCGTAGTGGTGCTTCGCGTTCCCCGAGGAGGTGAACGACTTGCCGAGGATCGCGCCGAACACGTGCGACGAACCGCTGATCGAGACAGCCGTGCCGGGCGCGTAGATGCTGAAGTAGGAGCTCGTGCCACCGCTGACGGAGACGCCGCTCGAGCCCGTATAGCTGCTCGAGACCTTGAGGTTCGCGGCGTTGTTCGTCGTGTTGCTGATGCTGCCGCCGCTCGTATTGAGGATGCCGGTGAGGTTGAGGACGACGGGCCCGCTGACCTTCAAGATCGAGCCACCACTCAGGGAAACGTTGTGGAAGCAGTAGGTCCCGTTGGTGATCGTCGCCGTACCCTTCGTGATCGACAGGTCGCCGGTCGATTTGCTGTATGTGAACGTGCCGCCGCTGACACCGCTTGTCGAGCTGAACGGGCTGCACGCGGCAGGGAGAGGCGCGTTGATCTTCGGCACCGGCTGGTTCTGCGTGATCTTCCCCTGCACGGTCCCGTTGTTGTTCGAGACGGTGGTGCCCGCGGTGACGTTACCCGTAACGAGGCTGTCCTTCGTGAGAGTGACGCCGCCGGCGGTCGAGCGCACGTTTCCGTAGATCTTCGCGCCGCCGATCGTGATCGACCCGTTGCTCAGCACCTCGGCCTGCTTCGCAGCCGAAGTGGAGGAGTACGGAGCGGGTCCTTGATAGCTGTCTACGAGAGCGCTGGTCGAGCTGATCGAGACGCTGTCGAGGCCGACGAATCCGGCGACTCCGACGGTCAGCTTGCCGTTCTTGTAGGTGATGTTGTAGTTCGAGAGGCCGCTGCCGACCGCGTTGCTGGGGACGATGTCGTAGACCCCGATCGGCGCGGACGCCGCGGCACCGTTGCTCGTCAGCGTCACGCCCGTCACGGTGTCGGAGCTCACCAAACCCGTGGCTGTGAAGGCGGTGGTGCCGAGGTCGAGAGTCTCGCCGTAGAACTTGAAGCGGTCCTTGGCCGTGATGGTCACTGCAGCCTTTGCGATCGAGAACGTCCTGCTCACGTCCGGCGCAGGACTCCAGCTGGTGTTGCCGGTCTGGGAGGCCGTGATCGTGCAGGAGCCGGCGCCGGTGATGTGGACGGTCGAGCCGCTGACGGTGCAGTTGCCGCCCGCAGAGAACGTGACCGGCAGGCCCGACGAGGCGGTCGCCGACACCTGGAAGTCAGGATCGCCGTACGTCTTGTCCGGGATGGGGTTGAACGTAATCGTCTGCGTGCCGCGGACGACCGTGTACGGGATCGACGTGCTGGTTGTATGGCCGGCGAAGTCGGTCGCGGTCACGGTGACCGACCGCGTGGTCCCCGACGGGGTGGCGGTCGAGGTATCGATCGTTCCGGCGCTGCAAGTGGCCACGCCGGAGCCCGCGTCCGCGCAGCCGTAGAAGTTGAAGCTGGTCTGGCCTATGAGCAGGACCACCGGAGCCGTGTAGATCACCTCGGGCGGCGTGACGTCGATCGGAATGATGATCGTGCCGGACGAGCCGTCGCTCCCGCTGAACGACACGACGTGGACGCCGGTGCCCGTTACCTGGAACGGCCCGTCGTAGCTCCGGAACGGCGACGTATCGACACTGTAGGTGATCGTGACGCCGGGGGGGCCGGTCAGCGCCACGGTCGCGGGGGCGGTGTACCAGCCGTTCGTCTGCTGGCCGCTCGGCTGGGCCGAGATCGTGCCTGTGGGCGGTAGCGTGAGCGACTCGATATCAGCCTTGTTGCTCGTGACGCCGACGTTGCCAGCGGCGTCGGCCGCCTGGATGAACCATTCGACGTTGTCGCCGCTCGCCGGCCCTGCGCCGCTCCAGAGGCTTCCGGTGTGCGAGAACTCGGCCGTGCGCCAGACGCCGGTGCCGTCCCTGTAGATCGCCAGCACGCGCTTCACGTCGCTCGCGCCGTCCGGATCGGTCACATTCACGCTGAACGCCACATTGCTGCCGACACGCCCGGCGCTAACGGGCCCGAACGTCGGCGGCGAGAAATCGGTGGTGCCGGGCGGGGAGTAGAGCACCGTTCCCGAAACGCTGGTGAACAGCCGCTGCAAACCGATCCCGGCGGTCGTGCCGCTCCTGAACTGGCCCGCGTACACGACGAGGCGCTGGCGCGCGCCGTTGGGGGTCTTCAGCGAGACGATCGACTGTAGCCTCGAGGGGAAGCTCACGAATCCGACCAGCTCGGGCGACAGCGCCGACAGATCGTCGACGACGCGGCTGAAGATCGGGTCGAAGTTGCCCTCGTCCTGCGACGCGAGCCCCGTGATGAGCGCGCCGTGTGCCACAAGGTTCGGCTCGGTGACGTCGAGGTTCGTGATCGGCTCGATCGGTCGCCGGTTCACGAAGGACGCGTTGCCACTCGCCGTGTAGTAGCTGCCGCGCGGCCTCGTCACCTTGGTGAAGCTCGGCGAGAACGAGAACGACGTCGAGGTGAGACCGGTGAACGGATCGGTCGAGGTCGGAAGCGGCGTCGGCGTCGCCGCGCCCGTGCCCGAGGTGCCGAAGCGGTACATCGGCAGGCCGTACATCGACGCCTGGTTGATCACCTTCAGGTCATATCCGCTGATGCTCGGGATCGCGCCGTACTCCTGCTTCGCGTACGTCAGCGCCTCGCCGACGGTCATCGAGCCGTCGAGGTTCTGCGCCAAGAGCTGGTTGAGGCGCTCCGAGTACGCGACCGCGTCGGTGTCGCCGAGGCCGTAGCCGGTGTTGCCGACCCAGTCGATCGCACCGGCGGCCGCCCACGTCTGCGCCCAGTCGGAGCCGAGTGCGTTCGGGAAGACCACGTCGGCGACGGACACGCCGGAGTGGCAGCCCATCGAGAAGATGATGCGACCGGCGGCGGCGTTCGCGCCGAGAGGTGTGACGTCGGCCGTCGTGAAGAGGTTGTTCTCGGTCCCACCGGCGTTCTGGTCTGCCGGCAGGGAGCGCTGGTGGTCGAAGTGCGCGTTGATCGAGTCGAGTTCGGGCCTGCCCGCGCCCGGGAAGAGCGCGTTGACGAGGTCGCCCTTCGTCCAGCTGTCCGAGATCAGCAGCGACTGCGGGGCGGCCCCGAGGTCGTTCTTCAGCGCGGTTGCGATTGCCTGACCGCCGTCGGTGAGGAAGTCGTACGCGGTGGCGACGGAGCGTGCGGGAGCGACGGCGCCGTTGCGGCTCACGTACTGGTCGAGCTGCGAGACGATCTGGCTCGGTGTCTCTACGAGGCGGCCGATCGCGAGCTCGGGCACATACGGGCCGGTTCCGGTGTAGTCGACGTCGCCATACGGATCGTCCGTCGGCAGGAAGCCTAACGCGTAGGAGCTCAGGTACTCGTTGTTCTGTGCGCCGTAGAAGGTGGTCGCATAGCCGCGCTCGTTGGCGAACGAGGTGTTGTCGAGGACGCGTCCGTGCGGGATTACGGGGTCGTCGCCGACAAGCACGATGTACTTGACGCTCGGCGACACGATCCGATCGAGCAGCTTGCCGATCGCCCGGACGACGTCGTTCGTCCTGCCCGCCGAGCAGTAGTTCGCGCCGCTCGACGTCCAGTCGGCGTACGCGCTCGCGACCGCGGAGTCGCCTTCTACGGGGACGACGGCCCCGCCCGCGGCGTCGGTGCGCGAAGCGAGCGTCTGGAGCTTCGCGAGGACATCGGTTTCCGCGGCCGCGCCGTAGAGGTCGCCGAACCGCTTCGTGTTGATGAGGTACAGCGTGCTCGCGTTCCCGGGGATCGTCGGCAGCGGCTTCGCGCTGCCGCCGCCGCTCGTGGTCGGCTGGTTGCAGCTTGCCGGGAGGGCCGGAGGCGGGACCTCCTCAACGCGCAGGAGCCACGGGTGCTCGGAGTAGCTGCCGTCGTAGCTCGAGACCTGGATCGTCAGGTATCCGCCGGCAGCCTCGGCCGTGCCCAACGTGACTTCCTCGTCCGCCGTCCCGCGGTTGTCGGAGATCCCGAGCGCGGGCTGACCGTTGAGGGTCTGGGTGATGTCGGTCTGCGCCTCGGGGGTGATCGCCTGCGTCCGCTGCCGTAGTGAGTACGGGACGTCGGCAACAGACTGGCCGCCGAGCGGGACCGAGCCCGCGTGCGGGACGCGCAGCGGAGCGGGTGCAGCGCCGAATACGACCAGGTCGCCGTCCATCTTCAGGTGGCTGAGGTGGACGGTCACAGTCGTCCCCTCCGCCGGCACCGGAAGGCGGAAGTAATCGCGGTCGCCGCCGTTCGGGGTGTGGCCGACGTAGAGGGTGTTCGGGCTGATGACCGGCGCCGTCGCCGGGTCACCGTTTCCGCCCGGCTGTACGATCTCCGTCTTCGCGGGGTCGGGCGCGGGGGTGCTGCTTACCTCGGGCGTGCGGATCTTCGCGGTGGCAGTCTCGGTGCCGAGGTCGAGGCCGGGGCGCAGCTGGAAGCTCAGGTGCTGCTGCACGCGGAGCGCGATGCCGGTGACGTCCCACTCCAGCTCGCTCGGTCCCGAGAGCACGGGCTCGCCCACCGTAGGCGCGGGGCCACGGCCCGAGGTGGTGCTCACGGTCGAATCCTTCACGTACAGGCCAGGCGGGAGCGATACTTTGATCTCTGCGGTACCGGTGCCTTGGCCGGAGCCGTTGAGCTGATAGTCGAGCCTGTAGGTGATCACGCCGCCGTCCTTCGAGAACGCCTGCAGCGGGAACTGGTCGAGCGGCAGAGACTCCCAATCGTAGGCAGTCACCTTAAGGAGGGTCGCGAGGAGGTCGGCGACGCTCGCGTCGTCGGGAAGGCCCTTGAGCAGGTCCGCGAGCAGGATCGGATTGCCGTTCGCGTCGCGGTAGTAGCCGATGTCGCCGACGCTGGCATTCGCATTGATCGCGTTGGCCAGCCAGGCGTCGAGGAGCGTCGCGGAATTGGAGCAGGTGAACGTGCCGGTGCAGACGAGGACCTTCGCCTTCGCGTCGTCCGACAGGCTCCCGATCGAGATGCCGCCGAGCCCGTTGACGCGCATGTCAATCCCGCCCAGGCCGGCGTTGTACATGTCGATGCCGCCGAGGCCGATCCCGCCGAGCCCGATCCCGCCGAGCCCGATCCCGCCGAGCCCGAGATCTTCGATCGCGATGCCGCCGAGCCCGATCCCGCCCAGGCCGATTCCGCCGAGGCCGATGCTGTTGAGGGAGATGCTGTCCCAAGGCACGTCGTCGAGCGGGACGCCCGACAGCGCGAGTCCGATCATCGTCTGGTTGGACAGCGACGAGCCGCCGGAGCAACTGCCCGCGAATCCCGCCTGCTGGTTGATGTAGTTGCACCAGTCCGCGAGGTTCTCGGCGGTCGTGGTGCCGCCGTCGATTGGGATGCCGCCGAGGCCGATGGGGCCGAGCGCGATGCCGCCGAGGCCAATTCCACCGAGGCCGATACCGCCGAGGCCGATCCCACCGAGCCCCGTCGCGGAGAGATCGAGATCTCCCAACGTCACGCCGTTGACAGCCGACGTATTGATGACGTCGGCGAGCGTTACGTTTTGGAGCGGGAGGCCTTCGAACGGCGTTCCGACAAGGTGGTCCTCCCATCGCTGTGGCAAGAGCAGCGGGATCGTCGAGAGCGGAATGCCGCCGAGTCCGTTTTGCACCAGGTTTTCGGGCGTCAGTCCGATGCCGCCCAGGCCGATGCCGCCCAGGCCGATGCCGCCGAGGCCGATCCCGCCGAGGCCAATCTCTCCGATCGGTATGCCGCCGAGGCCGATGCCGCCGAGGCCAATTCCACCCAAGCCGATTCCACCCAGGCCGATCCCGCCGAGGCCCGTGGAGGGCGGTTGTGATCCGCCTGCCTGCAGCGCCGACACCGGGATGTCGGAGATCTCGACGGACGCGGCGCCCGGGTTAGCGGTCGAGGGCGCGCCGATCGAGATGCTCGCCGACGAGACCGCGGGGCCCGGGGACGGAATCCGGAGGTCGGCCCAGGCGCGCGCGTCCCCGAGGTTGTCCGAGGGGAAGCGGCGCAGGGCGCCGGAGCCCTCGCCTGAGTACTGCAGGTCGATGCCGAGCGTCGCGCCGTTGGCGCCGACGCAGAAGTCGTGGCTGTGGTCGTCGGAGCACAGCGGGTGCCGGATCTCGAAGCTGACGCTCTTCGGCGTCGTCGTCCCCGCTCCAGCGACGTCGGAGGTTCCGCCGTCCGATACGTCCGCCGCGTCGGTCGTCCCGTTCCAGAAGAAGTCGCGTCCCTGCGACCCCGGCGCGCCCGTGCTTGCCCCAATGGCATCGTCGCCGACATCCCTGACGCCCGAGTGGTTGTTGTCGAAGAACGCGGTGAACGACGACCCGACGGGCTGGCTGTTGTCGGTCACGGTGGCGGCGATGTAGAGGTGGTTCGCATCGCGCATGAAGCGGACGGTCGTGGGATGGCCGTCGAACGGCACGCTCACGCTCGACGCCGCACCCCACTCCGCGGCTCCGACCGTTCCATCGATCACGGGCGCGTCGCCGGGATTGACCGGCGACGACCAGACGAGACCCGAGGCGTGACCAGAAGCTCCGGCCGGCACGAGAGCCGCCGCCACGAGCGCAAGCGAAATCAGCACCTTTCGGCGCAGCAAACCTACCGGCTTCTTCGACATTCTCCGCAGAAGGAAGGCAGTATGGCCCGAAATGAAGTTCTTTACAAGGTCACATGTTCAGGGCTGCTCTTCCGTTAACTCGAAAGGAGCGCCAAGATTCCGAGCAGCGTGACGCAATCCCGCTTCGAGCCGTACCTGTCGCGCCTCGTGCGGGACTGGGCGGGGGCGCCCGACGAGAAGCTGCGTGAGATCGATGGGACGCTCGTCTCCCTGGATATCTCCGGCTTCACCAGCCTGTCGGAGCGTCTTCAGGCGAAGGGTCGGGCGGGTGCGGAAGAGCTTGTTCTCCTGATCTCGGGCGTCTTCGAGGGCCTGATCGGGATTTCGAATCGCCTCGCCGGCGACGTCCTCAAGTTCCGCGGCGACGCGCTCCTGATCCTCTTCGACGGGCCGGATCACGAGCGCCGCGCCTGCCGCGCGGCGACGGATATGCAATGGTTCATTCGCCGAACGGGGTCGACGATGACCTCCGTCGGTTCGATCAGTCTGGGGATGTCCTGCGGCGTCTACAGCGGCGCCTGCCATTTCTTTGTCGTCAATGCAGGACATCGCGAGCTGCTGGTGACGGGGCCCGCCGCAACGGCCACGATTCGGCTCGAGTCCGATGCCGGTAGCGGCGAGATCCTCGTCAACGAAACCACGGCCAAGGCCCTGGAGGCGGAATGGCTCGGTGATGCTCGGCCCGGCGGGCGGTTGCTGCGGGAGCTGGAGGAGGAGGGTGAGCCGAGTCGATTCGACGTCGCCGCGCCCGTCGTCGACCCGGGCGTCCTGGAGTCATTGGTCCCCGAGCCGCTGCGAGCTCAGCTCGTCCTCGAGGCGGGCGAGGCAGAGCACCGGCAGGTCGCTGCTGCATTCGTGAAGTTCAGCGGGGTCGACGAGTTCCTCGCGGCGGAAGGCGCCGAGAGCGTCCACGCGGCACTCGACGAGCTCTCCACTCTGATCGCGCAGACCTGTGCCGACCTCGGCGTCACGTGGCTCGAGTCCGATATCGACGTCGACGGCGGCAAGGTCTACTTGGCCGCCGGCGCTCCGTCTTCGACCGGCGCCGACGAGGAGCGGATGCTGCGCGCTCTGCGGACCGTCCTCGACGCGGACACGCGTCTCACGATCCGCGCGGGCGTCAATCGCGGCCCTGCTTTCTGCGGGGACATTGGTGCCGCGAGCCGCCGGGCGTACGCGGTGATGGGCGATACCGTGAATCTCGCGGCTCGGCTGGTCGGTCGGGCGGAGCCGGGGCAGCTGCTCGCGACGGCCGACGTCCTCGATCGCTCGCGCACGAGGTTCGAGAGCGAGGCCCAGCCCTTCCTCATGAAGGGCAAGGAGGCTGCCGTCACCGCTTACCGCGTCGGTGCGATCACGGGCGTGCGCGAAGAGGAGCCCGCCGCCGCCGTGCCGCTCGTCGGCCGCGAGCAGGAGCTGGCGGCGATGACGGAGGCGTTGAACGCGGTGCGGATGCATCAGCAACAGGTCGTTGAGCTCGTCGGCGAACCGGGGATCGGCAAGTCGAGGCTCGTCGACGAGCTGAAGACGCAGGCGATCGGCTTCATGCAGCTGACCGTGCGCTGCGATCAATACGCGTCGGCGTCTCCCTATGCCGCTCTGCGTGAGCTGGTGCGACCCGTCGCCGGCATCACTCCCGATATGGACGCCGCTGCGGCGGGTATCCATCTCACGACCTGGATCGGCACGGTCATGCCGGACCTGGCGCCGTGGCTGCCGCTGCTCGCGCTCCCGTTCGGTGCCGAGGTCGAGCCGACACCGGAGACGGAGGAGATCGCTTCGGAGTTCCGCCGTGAGCGGCTGCTCGCGAGCGTCGAAGACTTCCTGACTCGGGTGCTGATGATGCCGGCGCTCGTCGTGATCGAAGACGCGCACTGGATCGACGACGCCTCGCGTGAGGTGATCCGGAACATCGTCCGTGGGCCGGCGATGCGACCGTGGCTGATCTGTGTCACTCGCCGCCCGCAGGGCGACGACCTCACGCACGACGTCCAAGGCCATCACAACCTCCGGCTCGAGCCGCTGGGGCTCGACGCCGCACGGATGCTCGCGGCCGCCGCCGCAGGTGATTCTGCGCTTGCGGCGGAAGCGCTGACGCTCCTTGCGGAACGCTCCGGCGGCAACCCGCTGTTCGTGCGCGAGCTGGTCGCCGCCTCGCGCGACGCTGGCGATCTCGAGACGCTGCCGGACCGCGTGGAGTCTGTGATCCTGTCGCGAATCGACACACTGGCGCCGGAGGACCGGTTCCTGCTCCGGAACGCTTCGGTCCTCGGGCAACGCTTCGAGCTCGACCTCGTCGCAGAGATCCTCGAGCCCGAGCTCAAAGGCGTCGACGATCTTGGGCGCTGGGATCGCCTGGCCGAATTCGTGGCGTGGGAGGGGAGGGGCGCACTCTCGTTCGTGCACGACCTGTTCCGCGGCGTCGCGTACGAAGGGCTGTCGTTCAAGCGCCGACGCGAGGTGCACGCGCGGGTGGGTGAGGCGCTCGAGCGGCGCGGCGCGACGGTGTCGCTGCTCGCGGTCCACTTCTTCCGCGCCGAGGAATACGAGCGCGCGTGGCGGTATGCCGTGGAGGCAGGACGGGATGCGCAGCGGCGCTACGCAAACGTCGATGCGCTCGAGCAGTACCAGTTTGCGCTCGAAGCCGCGGCGCACCTCGAACTGGACTCGGGGCAGGTCGCACAGGTCGCGGAAGCGCTGGGCGACGTGGCGGACCTGGCCGCGCGCTATGACGATGCAGAGTCCGCGTACGCGCGCGCGCGCGATTTGTATGGAGGAGATGTCGAGGCGCAGGCGCGGCTGCTCGGCAAGGAGGGGTATGTACGCGAGCGTCGGGGGCGGTACCACGAAGCGCTGGATTGGTTCAGGCACGGGATCGACGCCGTCGAACGTGCCGGTGCCGAGGGAGGATTGGTAGCTACGCAGATCGACCTCGAGATCGCCAACGCGGCCTTGCAGTACCGGCAGGGGCACTTTGAGCAGGCGATCGAATGGGCGGAGCGCGCGGCCGCGCACGCGCTCGCGCGTGGCGAGCGGATGCGTATGGCGCATGCGTACTACATCGAATACGTAGCGCGTCTGTTCGGACCCGGGAACGTCTCGAACAGCCGGCGGGACGAGGCAATTGCGATCCTCGAGGAGGCTGGGGAACTCGTTCGTCTCGCGAGCGCGCTGAACAACAAAGGGCTCCAGGCTCACCACGAAGGCCGCTGGAACACGGCGATCGAATGGTTTCGCCGTGGTGGCGAAACGAGCAGGCGTGCCGGCGACGTCGTCAACGTCGCACGTGCGCAGATGAACGAGGCGGAGGTCCTTTCGGACCAAGGACGGCTGGAGCAGGCACGATCACTGCTGGAGGAGGCTCTGCGCGTCTTCCGTGCCGGCGGGTACGGCATCGGTATCGCGTACGCGACAGCGATGCTCGGGCGCGCGGACGCACGAGGGGGGAACTTCGCCGAATCGGAAGAACGGCTACGGGACGCACTGACGCAATTGGAAGAGATGGGCTCTGAGTTCCATGCGTCTGAGACTGAAGCTTGGCTGGCCGAATCGTTTGTTTTCGGCGGGCGGTACCGCGAGGCGTCTGAGATGCTGGAGCCGCTGCTCACCAACAATTCGGCGGCCCTTCGATCCCTGCTCGAGCGGCTGTTCGGGTACGCGATCGTCCAGTCGCGTGCGCCGCTGGATGACGCGAAGCCGCACTTCGAGTCGAGCCTCGAGGCTGCCCGAGCGGCTGGCGCCGACTACGAGGTCGCGCTGACGCTGCGCGCGATCGCAGAGGTCGAGCACTCCGAAGCGCCGGAGGCCGACGAGATCCTGGAGCGGCTCGGCGTCGTAAAGACGCCGCGAGTGCCGCTGCCGTAGGTCTCGCCGGGGCGACGGCGACTGCGCCTAACTGCCGCCTAACTTCCGCCGGTCGCGCGGGCGGCGGTGCCCCTCTAGGCCACGGCGCCGACGGCACACCACGCTCGGGCGGAGAGCGTGAACCGGCCGCTGGGGTTGCGGAGGCGCCGTGCGAGCTCCTCGCGCAGCGCCGCCTGGCGCTCCGGCTGAAGCGAGGTCGTGTAGGCGCCGGCAGGGCCGACGCCGGCCGTGAACGGCTGCCAGAGGTCGTCGAAGTCCTCGTACGAGGCCTCGACGACGAGCGGTGCGACGCCGACCTGCGCGAGACCGGCGCCGGCCCAGAGCTCGTGAAGCTCCTCGGGCGTCGCGAAGCGCATCGACGCTCCCTCGTCGGCGGCCTCGGAGTCGAGGGCGGTAGCCGCGTCCCAGAAGGTCCGCAGCATCGTCATCTCGCTGCGGTAGTCCCAGACGCAGCCGGCGACGACGCCGCCCTGCCGCGTCACCCGCACCATCTCGTGCAGGCCGCGGTCGGGATCGGTGAGGAAGTTGACGACGAGCTGGGACAGTGTCGCGTCGAACTCGTCGTCCTCGCACGGGAGCGCCTCCGCCGAGCCGACGAGGATCCGGGCGCCCGGGACGCGGCTTCGGGCAGCCTCGACGAACGGCTCCGAGGGGTCAATGGCGGTGACGTTGGCCGCGCCGAGCCGCCGCGCGAGCTCTCCAGCGAGCGCACCCGAGCCGCAGCCAACGTCGAGCGCCCGCTGACCGGCCTCGATGCCCGCCGCGTCGCACAGAGCCGCCGCGAGCGGGGGGCAGTTGCGGCCGACGAAGCGGTCGTAGGCCGCCGCTCCGGGGCCGGAGAACATCGCCGCGCGGTCCGTCACGTCGCGGCTAGCCTAGATCCATGTCCGCGCTCTCAGTCTTCACTGCCGAAACGCGGACGTGGTTCGAGCAGACCTTCGACGGGCCGACCCCGGCGCAGGAGCTCGGCTGGCCGAAGATCGCCTCCGGCGCGCACACGCTGATCCAGGCGCCCACCGGGTCGGGGAAGACGCTCGCCGCCTTTCTCTTCGGGCTCGACCGGCTGATCAAGGAGCCGGGGGAGGGGACGCGGCTCGTCTACGTCTCGCCGCTGAAGGCATTGAACTACGACATCGAGCGCAACCTGCGCGGGCCGCTCGCCGGGCTCCAGGCGGACGTCAAGGTGGCCGTGCGGACCGGCGACACCTCGCAGAAAGAGCGCGCGGCGATGCTGCGCAACCCGCCCGACCTGCTGATCACGACGCCCGAGTCGCTGTTCCTGATGCTGACGTCGCGCGCGCGAGAGACGCTGAGGGCAGTTCGGACGCTGATCCTCGACGAGGTCCACGCTGTCGCCGGGTCGAAGCGCGGGGCCCATCTTGCGCTGACCGTCGAACGGCTCGAGCGCCTGACCGGCGAGCCCTTCCAGCGGATTGCGCTGTCGGCCACGCAGCGGCCGCTGGAGGAGATCGGGAAGTTCGTCTCGGGCGGCCGGTCGATCGAGCTCGTTGACGCAGGACGGTCGAAGCAGCTCGACCTGAAGGTCGTCGTGCCGCTCGACGACATGCGCGAGCCCGGCGTGAACGCCGAGATCACCGACATCCTCGGCACCGGCGGCGAGGCGCCCTCGCAGTCGATCTGGCCGTCGATCTATCCCAAGATCGTCGAGCTGGTCGAGCAGCATCGCTCGACGATCGTGTTCGTGAACAACCGCCGGCTCGCGGAGCGCCTGGCGCTGCGGCTGAACGAACTGGCCGAGAAGGACATCGCGCGCGCTCACCACGGGTCGCTGGCGCGGGAGCAGCGGCTCGAGGTCGAGGAGCTCCTCAAGCGCGGCCAGATCCCCTGCCTCGTCGCCACCTCGTCGCTCGAGCTCGGGATCGACATGGGCGCCGTCGACCTCGTGATCCAGGTCGAGTCGCCGAAGTCGGTCGCGCGCGGGCTGCAGCGCGTGGGTCGCGCCGGCCACGATCTGCACTCGGTCTCGCGCGGGCGCGTCTTTCCGAAGTTCCGGGCCGACCTCCTCGAGTCGGCCGTGGTCGTGCAGCGGATGAAGGAAGGTGCGATCGAGGAGACCCAGATCCCCCGCAATCCGCTCGACGTTCTCGCTCAGCAGGTGGTGGCGATCGCCTCGCAGGAGGAGATCTCCGTCACGGATCTGCACGCGCTCGTCCGGCGCGCCTATCCGTTCGCCGATCTCTCGCGCATCCAGCTCGAGAACGTGCTCGACATGCTCGCCGGGCGGTATCCGTCGGACGAGTTCGCCGAGCTGCGGCCGAGGATCGTGTGGGACCGGACGGCTGGCGAGATCCGAGGCCGAGGTGGGGCGGGACGCCTGGCCGTGACGAACGCGGGGACGATCCCGGACCGGGGACTCTTCGGCGTCCACCTGATCGACGGCGGCGGCAGAGTCGGCGAGCTCGACGAGGAGATGGTCTACGAGGCTCGTGCGGGCCAGACCTTCATGCTCGGCGCCTCGACCTGGCGCATCGAAGAGATCACCCGCGACCGGGTGCTGGTCTCACCGGCGCCCGGCGTCCCGGGGGCGATCCCGTTCTGGAAGGGCGAGGGCCCCGGCCGGCCCAACGAGCTCGGCGAGGCGATCGGCAAGGCCTCGCGCGAGCTCGCGGCGCTGAGCGACGAAAAGGCGCTCGAGCGCCTCGGGACGGACTACTCCCTCGACGATCTGGCCGCACGCAACCTCCTCACGTTCATCCGCGAGCAGGAAGCCGCCACCGGCGCGGTGCCATCGGATCGAACGGTCGTCGTCGAGCGGTTCCGAGACGAGATCGGCGACTGGCGGGTCTGCGTGCTGACTCCGTTCGGCGCCAGGGTGCACGCGCCCTGGGCGCTGGCGGTCTCGGCTCGGCTCCAGGAGTCGCTCGGCGTCAACGCCTCTGTCCTCTGGTCGGACGACGGCATCGCGCTCCACTTCCCGGACTCGGATGCGCCGCCACCGACGGATCAGCTCATCCTCGACGCGGAGGAGCTCGACGACCTCGTCATGGCCGAGCTGGCGGGCACGGCCCTCTTCGGCTCGAGGTTCCGCGAGAACGCGGCGCGCGCCCTCCTGATTCCCCGACGCCGCCCCGGCGAGCGGACGCCCCTCTGGCAGCAGCGCCTGAAGGCTCAGAGCCTGCTCCAGGTGGCCCGAAAGTACGGGTCTTTCCCGGTCATGCTCGAGACCTTCCGAGAATGCTTCCAGGACGTCTTCGACCTGCCGGCCCTGAAGCGTCTGCTGCAAGGACTGAAGACGCGCCAGATCGACCTGGTCGACGTCGAGTCGTCCTCGGCCTCGCCGTATTCGACCTCGCTCCTCTTCGACTACATCGCGACGTACATGTACGAGGACGACACGCCTCCCGCCGAGCGGCGGGCGCAGGCGCTGTCGCTCGACCGCGACCTCCTCCGCGAGCTGCTCGGCCAGGAGGAGCTCCGCGACCTCCTCGACGCCGGCGCGCTGGATCAGGTCGAGGAGAGTCTGATCGGTGAGCCGAAGGACGCCGATCAGCTCCACGATCTCCTGCTGCGGCGCGGCGACCTGCGCGTCGGTGAGTTCGACGAGGCCTTCTCAGCGGTGCTCGAGACCGAGCGGCGCGCGATTCGCGTTCGCGTCGCCGGTGAGGAGAGGTTGATCGCCGCCGAGGACGCAGGTCGTTATCGCGACGCGCTCGGCGCGATGCCGCCGAGCGGGTTGCCCGGAGCCTTTCTGGAGGGGTCAGACCCCGAGACGACTCTGCGACAGCTCGTCCACAGGTGGGCGCGCGGCCGGGGGCCGTTCACGACCGCCGAGGCGAACACGCGGTTCGGCCGCGACGTGGAGGCGCACCTGCGCACCCTCGAGGCCGAAGAGAAGCTCGTCCGTGGGGAGCTGCGGCCGGGCGGGACCGAGCGCGAGTGGTGTGACCCCGACGTCCTTCGCCGGATCCGCCGCGCCTCGCTGGCGGCGCTTCGGCGGGAGGTCGAGCCGGTCGAACAGGTCGCCTTTGCGCGCTTCCTGCCGGGCTGGCACGGCATCGACCGGAGGGCAACGCTGCGCGAGGCGCTCGTGCCGCTCCAGGGGCTCGCTCTGCCGGTCTCGCTCTGGGAAGCGGAGGTCCTGCCGCGCCGCGTTCCCAACTACGTGCCCGCGCAGCTCGACCAGCTCTGTGCTTCCGGGGAGCTCGTCTGGGTCGGCGCCGGCCTCGACCGCGTGGCCGTCTTCTTCCGGGAGGACGCTTCCGTGCTCGGCCGGCCGGACGGCGCGGAGCGGCCCGAAGGCGAGATTCACGACCGGATCCGGAAGACACTCGGCCGCAGCGCGCAATTCTGGTTCGACCTGGTCGACGAGGTCGGGATCGATCCCGCGGAGCTGCTGCCGGCACTGTGGGATCTCGTCTGGGCGGGCGAGGTGACGAACGACGCCTGGACGCCGTTGCGCGCAGGCCGACGCCACGGCACTCCTCGTCCCGAACGCCGGCCGAGGCGGTTCTCGCGCCGTCGCGCGACGGCGATCACTGCGACCCAGGGTCGCTGGTCTCTCGCCGACCGCCTGTTCATCGGGCAGCCCGACCGGCGGGCGCTCGCCGAGCTCCTGCTCGAGCGGCAGGGGATCGTCACCCGCGACGGCGTGCGAGCGGAAGGCATTGCCGGCGGCTACAGCGCCGTCTACGGCGAGCTCAAGGCGCTCGAGACGCTGGGGCTTTCCAGGCGTGGGTACTTCGTCGAAGGGCTCGGGGGAGCGCAGTTCGCGCTCGGGGGCGCGGTCGAGCGCCTTCGCGAGCTGCGGCCGACGGACGAGGAGCCCGCCGAGCCGCTCGTCTTGGCCGCCGCCGACCCCGCGCAGCCGTATGGAGCCGCGCTGCCGTGGCCAAAGCGCGCCGACGGCCGAGCGGCGCGGGTCGCCGGGGCCTACGTCGTTCTGCTCGGCGGCGAGCCGGCTCTCTTCGTCGAACGAGGCGGGCGAACACTGGTTCCGCTGCGCGATCCCGATCCGGAGTGGCTGCGGCCGGCTCTCGCCGCCCTCGTCGAGCACGTGAAGGCTCGGCGCGGCGTCAAGCGGCTCGCGGTCGAGCGATTCGACGGCGAGGCCGTGGCCGAAACCGACGTGATGCCGCTCCTCGTCGAAGTAGGTTTCACCGCCGGGCCTCGGCGGGCAGTTCTCCGTCCATAGTGAATTGATAGCCGTCGCGCTTCTGGGGGCGCTCGCGGTCAGGCGGATCGTCGGCGTCGCCTTCGAGACCCAGCGCGGCTAGCGCCGGATTCCGCTTCCGTAAGCGCGCCGAGTAGCAGACCGAAGAGCGCGTGTCTGACCGTCGCCTGGCCGAAGGCTCGGGCGTTGGTCAGGAGCGGCGGGATCCCCGGCTCGCCTCGCGCGGGGTGAAAGCGCTCGACGAAGTACCCGAGTGGGTAGAGCGCGACGTGCTCGGCGAGGGCCATTCCGAGTGCGAGCCGCCCGCTGTCCACGTGCGTGCGGCGGCGCGCGGCGTCGTATACGAGGCCGAACATCGCGCCGTTGAGCAGATGCAGCGCGAACCCGGCGGCACGCCAACCGCGATCTCGCGTCACGGCCTTCCCGAGGATCGCCACATCCGAGTAGTCGCACCGAAAGAGCCGCTGGTCGACGGGCTCCAGCGCGCCCCAGGCACTCGCTGCGAGCGCGCCGGCCACCGCCGGGTGGAATCTCCGCTTCGTCACAATCGGAAGCGTGCCCGAAGGTGACGCACTCCATCGTGCTGCCCGCCGCCTGCAACCGCTGGTCGGCGAGACGCTCGAGGTCGAGACGCCTCATCCACGGGCGGCTGCAACCGGTGTCGCCGACCGGCTTGACGGCCGCCGCCTCGAGAGCGTCGAGGCGGTCGGCAAGAACCTCCTGCTGCGGTTCGAGGGCGGTCTCGTCCTTCGCAGCCACCTCCGGATGAACGGGCGCTGGACGGTCCGGGAGCGCGGCGCGGCGAGTGGAGGCCGCCCCTGGCTCGTGTTGCGAGGCGCGGTGCGGGAGGCTGTCATGTGGGGCGGCTCGGTCCTCGAGCTGAATGCCCGGGCCGTCAGGCGGCTCGGGCCCGACATCCTCGCCCGCCCACCGGATCTCGATCGCATGCTCGCCCGGTTCCGCCGCAGTGATCAGCGGAGGCCCGTCGGAGATGCCCTGCTCGACCAGCGGCTCGTCGCCGGAATCGGGAACCTCTGGAAGGCGGAGTCGCTCTGGCGCGCGCTGGTGTCGCCGTGGCGTCCGCTCGGCGACGTCAGCGACGAGGAGTTGCGCAGCGTGCTCGCCGAAGCCGCGCGCTTGATGCGCGGGTCGCTCGAGGGTAGGAGGGAGGAGCGGGCCGTCTACCGCGCCGCCGGTCGTCCCTGTCCTCGCTGCAGGACGCCGATCGAATCCCGAGGCCAGGGAGACGACAATCGAACCGCGTACTGGTGTCCGACCTGCCAGCCCGGACCCGACCCGGAGAGAGGACTGGCGGCCCCGGGCGCGTAAGCGGACGAGTGATCCGAGCACCGCACCTGCACCAGGCACTCCGCGCGTTCTGTCTCGCCGCGTTCGCCGTCGCGTTTCGCGAGCTGGACGACGGCGGCGATCTGCCGTTCGCCTTCGAGGAGCATCACGGCCGGGGCCGGCCGACGCTCTACGAGTATCGCCCGCTCGTGCGTCCTTTCCTCGAGGGACGCGCCGGACGCCTGGCGGCGCTCGTCGATGCGCAAACGGCCTTGGCGGAGCTCGAGCGAGAACCGGCCGCCGCCATCTTCGCGCAGGCGCACGCCGACGGACGGCCGAGCTCGCGCGAAGCGCTGCTGCGGACGGTGCTGCTCCCGCTGTTGGAGGAGACGGCGGAGGCGTGCGCGGGCTTCGACTGGAGCGACGAGGCGTTCGAGCGCGCCTATGCCCGCCTGGAGGCGTCGCTCTTCGGCACCCAACGCGCGTACGGCGCGATTGCCCCAATCGTCGGGCTCTCTGCGGGTGGGCGGCTCGACCTGGGCGCGGGTCTACGCATTCGCCATGTGGCGACGGGCGAGCTGGCGGCGCACTGGCCGCAAGCTCGCGGGCTGCTTCCCGACGGGTTCGAGCGCGAGCCCGACCGGTTGTGCGTTCTGGAGCTGGAGCAGCCGCTTGGCGCCGACGACGCATCGCCGCCGGACGCTCCCGGCGAACTCGCCGACGCAGTCACAGCGCTCCGGCTCGCGACGGCGGGCCCGATCGCGGCCGGCCCCGTGCTCTTCGAGCGACTGGATTGGCGTCCGTACGGCATCCGGCCTGTCTTGCCGATCGCGGCCACGGTTCCCCCGGGCGAGCCGGTGCGCATCGACATGGTGACCGCCGATCGGGCGAGCCGGCTTCGCGAGAGGTTGATCCTCGCCGACGACGACCGTGAACTCGGTGAGGCCCTCGATCGCTGGGAGCTCTCGCTCTTCCAGGACGATCCCTTCGCATCCGAGCAGCTGAGAGGGTCGCTGGCCGCGGCGCTCGGTGCCGGGGAGGGCCTGTTCGCGGCGTCTCTCCGCGCCGCCGCCCTGCTCGGCGAGACCCCGCGGGAGCGGGTCGACGTGCTCGACCGCCTTCGGCTGCTCGCGAGAGGCGACGCGGCAGCGGCGACGAGCGACTTTGTCCGCCGTACGCTCGTGCAAGTGCTCGAAGACGGCGGCCGGGCGAGGCTGATCGACGCGCTGGACGAATCGCTGCTCGGGCTGCGTCCCAAGCCGACCGGAAAGCTCGAGCCCGTGTCGGCAGTCGGCGCGATTTAGGGACTGCTCGGTCACAGACACGTGACGCTGCGCCGGGTAGCGTCGCCTCCATGGAGGAGGCAAGACTGGTTCTGGAGCGGCTCGCTCGGATCGAGCAGCTCGAGCGGGAGCAGGCGCCCGCGAGCGAGCTGCTCGACGAGCTCCGGCAGCTGGTTTGCGAGGCGGAGACCTGGCTCCGAACGGAGCCCGAACCGGCCGGAGCGGTCTCGGCGCTCGCGCGCTGCCGGACGGCGCTGGCCGTCAACGGGCGCGAGGAGATGATGCTTCTCGCGCGCTGAGCAGCAAAAAACTGATCTCCGGGCCCGTTGCGATCCGGGTTTTCCGGCACACTGAGTGTGTGCAGGACAGTCCGGTCCCAGGGCGAAGGAGCGGCGAGTAATGCGGCTTGCCGGCCTCTTCACTCGTCCCCAGGAGGGCGAGCAGGACGCACCTCCGCAAGAGGAGGCTCCCGCCCGCGACGAAATCGCGGCTCCGCCCGCCCGTGATCCGGCGCAGAAGGCGCGAATCATCGCCTTCGCAAACCAGAAGGGCGGCGTCGCAAAGACCACGTCGACGCTGAACCTGGCCGTGGCCCTCGCGGAGGACGGCTACCGCGTCCTGATCGTCGACATGGACCCGCAGGGGAACCTGACGATGAGCCAGGGGTTGAACCCGGACCAGATCACGCGGTCGATGTTCGACGTGCTCGTGCACCGCTTGCCGATCGACCAGGTGATCCAGGAAGCCGAGGTGGATCTCGCCGTCTCGTCGATCGACCTGGCCGGAGCCGAGCTCGCGTTGTCGAGCATGATCGGGCGCGAGCGGGCGCTCGAGAAGGCCCTTGGACCGATCAAGGAGCGCTACGACTTCATCCTCGTCGACACACCGCCTTCGCTCGGTCTGCTCACGATCAACGCGCTCGTCGCCGCAGACGGTGTGATCGTCCCGGTGCAGTGTGAGTACCTCTCGCTGCGAGGACTCGTCCAGCTGGAGAACACGCTGTCGATGATCCGGGAGAACCTGAATCCCGACGTCGAGATCCAGGGGATCCTGGCGACGATGTTCGACGGCAGGACTCTGCACTCCCGGGAGGCCGTCGAGATCCTGCAGGAGAACTTCGGCGAGCTCGTCTTCAAGACCCGGATCAAGAAGACGGTTCGCTATGCCGAGGCGCCCGTCAAGGGGAGCTCGGTGTTGAAGTACGACCCGTCCGGCAACGCCGCAGCGGCCTACCGGGAGCTCGCGAAGGAGGTGCTCAATGGCGCGAAAGCGCGCAAGCATGCGTGAGGGCCCGCTCGCGGAACTGTTCCGCGCGACCGAGGCTGCCCAGCGCCAGGCGGAGAAGGAGGGGAAGTCCGTCCCGGGCGAGCCGCTCGAGGAAACCGTCGAGCACCCGCCGCCTACCCCGCCGCGGCTCGAGGTCGCTCCTGAGCCGGAAGAACCGGCGCCGGTCCCGAGGATCCCTGAGCACGCTCCGCCTCCACAGCTCGAAGAGCACGGACCTGACCGCGGCATAGCGCGTCTTCTCGACCCGATGCCGGAGCCGCCCCCGCGGCTGCACCGAGCGCCGAGCTCGGATGCCGCCTACATGGCGGTCATTCGTGTCGTCGGCGTTGGAGGGGCGGGCCTGAACGCCCTCAACCGCATGATCGACGCCGGCATCTCCGACGTCGAGTTTGTCGCGGTCAACACCGATCTCCAGCAGCTTGCGCTCAGCGACGCGGAAGTGAAGATTCACATCGGCCGCGAGCTCACCGGCGGACTCGGGTCGGGCGCGGAGCCGGACATCGGCCGGCGCGCCGCCGAGGAGGCGTACGACCAGATCAAGCGCGCGCTTCGCGGATCCGACATGGTCTTCGTCACCGCCGGAGAAGGCGGCGGAACCGGATCCGGGGCCGCCCCGGTCGTGGCCAGGATCGCGCGCGAAGTCGGCGCGCTGACCGTCGGGATCGTGACGATGCCGTTCCGCTTCGAAGGAACGAAGCGGCGGTCGCAGGCCGAAGCCGGCGTCGAGTGGCTCCGAAACGACTGCGACACCGTGATCGTGATCCCGAACGAGCGGCTGCTCGAGGTGCTCGACAAGAAGACCTCGATGCTCGACGCCTTCAAGATCGCCGACGATGTCCTCCGTCAGGGCGTGCAGGGCATCTGCGACCTCATCACCGAGCCCGGCCTGATCAACGTCGACTTCGCCGACGTGAGGACGATCATGGAGGGAGCCGGAACCGCCTTGATGGGGATCGGCTTCTCGACCGGCGAGAACCGCGCCGTCGAGGCCGCCGAGCGGGCGCTTCGCTCTCCGCTCGTCGACACGGAGCTCGTCAGCGCGCGTGGAATCCTGCTCTCGATCGCCGGCGGGAACGATCTCTCGCTCTACGAGGTCAACGAGGCGGCCGAGCTCGTCCGCCAGTCGGCGACCGACGACACCAACATCATCTTCGGCGCGACGGTCGACGAGCGACTCGAGGGCCAGGTCTGGGTGACGGTGATCGTGACGGGCGTCGGCCAGCGCCGCCGGCTCCGAAGCGCGACGGAGGTCGCGGCCCCCTCCGAGAGCTCCGACGTGCTCGAGCCGCCGTCGTTCCTGCAGGATTAGCTCGGCCCGGCGCCGCAGTACCCTGCGACCATGAGGGGCGCGATCGCCGCCGGCCACCCGCTCACGGCTGAAGCCGGTGCCCGCATGCTCCACGAGGGCGGCAACGCGGTCGACGCCTGCCTCGCCGCCGCCTTCGTCTCGTGGGTCGCCGAGAGCCCGCTGACCGGCCCCGGCGGCGGCGGGTTCCTGCTCGTGCACCGCGCCCGGGACGGTCGTTCCCGCCTGCTCGACTTCTTCGTAACCATCCCCGGAGAGGGTCTGCCGCGCGGCTCAGTCGGCCAGATGGAGACGGTCGACGTCGACTTCGAATCGACGATTCAAAACTTCCGGATCGGTGCCGCGTCCGTGGCCGTGCCTGGATCCGTGGCCGGCCTCGACGTCGCGCACCGGATGTTCGCGACGATCCCGTGGGCGAAGCTGCTCGAGCCGGCGATCGAGCTCGCGCGCGAGGGTCTCGAGCTGAGCCGCCAGCAGGCGTACCTTCACGCGATCCTCGACATCATCCTGCGCCACACCGAGGAGGGCCGGGCGATCTACGGGCCGGAGGGCGAGCGGCTGGCCGCAGGCGACCGTCTGGTCATGAGCGACTTCGCCGACACCCTCGAGCTCCTTGCGGCGGAAGGCGCCCGTGCCTTCTACGACGGGCCGTTCGCGCGCCGCCTGAGCGATTACCTCCGCGCGCACGGCGGAACGCTGACCCGCGAAGACCTCGTCGGATATCGCCCGATCTGGCGGCGCCCGATCGCGGTCGACTTCGTGCAGCACCGTGTTGTCTCGAATCCGCCGCCGTCGTCAGGCGGGGTGCTGATCGCCTACGGCCTCCGCATGCTCGACCGTGCGGGCCTCGGGGGCGCTGCGGGTACGGCAGACGCAATCTCCCGTCTCGTCGAGGTGATGGCGGAGCAGAATCAGGCTCGGGGGACGGGCTTCACGCGCGAGCTCTTCCGCGGCGGGTTGGCCGAGCGGCTGTGCGAAGACGAACGCGTGAACGCGGCGGCGGGGCGGCTCCTCACCGGCACGACCCACATCTCGGCGATCGACGCCCAGGGCAATGCGGCCGCGCTCACGGCGTCGACAGGCTCCGGCTCGGGCGTCGTCGTGCCCGGAACAGGCGTCCACTTGAACAACATGCTGGGCGAGTTCGATTTGATCCCCGCCGGTGCGCGGCGGCGTCCGGGGGGACGGCTGACGAGCGGAATGGCGCCTTCGATCGTGCTCCGCGACGACCGCCCCAGGTTGGTCGTGGGCAGCGCCGGCTCGCTGCGACTACGCGGCGCGATTCTGCAGATCGTGGTCAATGCGATCGGCCACGATCTGCCGGTGGAGGAGGCGATCGACGCGCCCCGGGTGCACCTCGACGAGGGCCACGTGCACTGCGAGGGCGGGACGGAACCGGCTGCCGTCGACGAGCTCGAGCGTCGCGGCTACGACGTCGTCCGGTGGCGGCGCCGCAATCTCTACTTCGGGGGCGTCGCGGCGGTCGAGGTCCGGCCCGACGGGACACTCCATGCCGCCGGCGATCCGAGGCGCGGCGGCCACGGAATCGTCGTCGGTGCCTAGCTCGGGCTCCTTCGTCATCCGCCCGGCGCACCCGCGCGACGCTGGCGCCCTCGTCGAGCTGGCGCAGGACGTCGCCGCCGAGCCCGAGGGCTGGCTGATCTCGGACGGCGGCTGGCGGACGGCGGCCGACGAGCGGCGCTACCTGAAGGCGATCAGGCGCTACCGAGACGCAGCCGTCTTCGTCGCCGAACTGACTGAGGACAGGGATGCAATCGTCGGCCGCATGTCGCTCGGCCGGGATCCTCATCCTGCGAGCCGACACGTCGCCGACCTCGGGCTCATGGTCGCCGCCGGCGCGCGACGCCAGGGCATCGGCCGCGCCCTGCTCGAGCAAGCCGTCGCGTGGGCCCGGGAGGTCGGCGTCCGGAAGCTCGAGCTGCACGTGTTTCCGCACAACGACGCCGCGATCGCGCTCTACGAAGGCTTCGGGTTCGAGCGCGAGGGCTACCGGAAAGCGCATTACCGCCGGGGCCGCGACTTCGTCGACGCGATTCTCATGGCCTACGACATCCCTCCCATCTAGGCTCCACGGGTGCCGCTGGCCGAGATCTCGGAGAGCTTTTTCAAGCCCGCAGTTCGGGACATCGTCCCGTACGAGCCCGGGAAGCCGGTCGAGGAGGTCCAGCGCGAGCTCGGCCTCGAGCGCGTCGTCAAGCTCGCGTCCAACGAGGGCCCGTTCGGGCCCCTCCCGGAGGCCCTCGACGCGCTGGCCGAATCCGCGCCGGAGCTGAACCGGTATCCCGACGGCGGCGGCTACCGCCTCAGAGCGGCGGTCGCCGAACGCCACGGCGTGCGTTTCGAGGAGATCGCGCTCGGCGCGGGCGCGGACGGCGTCGTCGACTGCCTCGCGCAGGTCTCGCTCGACTCCGGGGACGAGATCGTCTGTGGGTGGCCGAGCTTTCCGAGCTATGTGATCGCGGCCCGGAAGCTCGGTGCAGAGCCCAAGACGATCCCGCTCCGCGAGGGCCGCTACGACCTCGAAGCGCTGCTCGAGGCCGTCACTCCGCGGACGAAGCTCGTGTACGTCTGCCACCCGAACAACCCCACCGGAACGATGAACACCCGGGCCGAGCTGGACGCCTATTTCGAACGGGTTCCGGATCACGTCCTCACCGTGCTCGACCAGGCGTACTTCGAATACGTGGACGATCCGGACTATTCGGACGGCGTCGAGGAGTACCTCAAAGCCGGCCGGCGCGTCGTCGTCCTCAGGACGTTCTCGAAGATCTTCGGCCTGGCCGGGCTTCGCGTCGGTTACGGCGTCGCTCCGGCCGAGGTCGTGACCGCGATCGGCAAGGTCCGTCGGGCGTTCGACATCACGCTGCCCGCGCAGGTCGCCGCGCTGGCGAGCCTGGCCGCGCCCGGCGCCGCCTCCGAGCTCGAGCGTCGGCGCCGCATCAATGCCGAGGGGCGCCCTGCGATCGAGCAGGCGCTTCGCGAGCATGGCTTTGACCCGTTGGGCCCCGCCGTCGCGAACTTCGTCTTCGCGGAGGTCGGCGAGGATTCGCGGCCGCTCTTCGAGCGGCTGCTCCAGGAGGGCGTCATCGTCCGGCCGACGGCGGGCTTCGGGGCACCGGGCGGGATCCGGGTCACCGTTGGGACGCCGGAGGAGAACGCTTTCTTCCGTGATGCCCTCGGGCGCGTCCTGAGCCCGGCCCGGGGGTAAGCGCCGTGAGGCTACGCCGCCAGCTCGCGCTGCTCCGGGATCCTCCGAGCTTCGGGCTGCTCGCCCTCGCGACCTTCGCGTCGGGGCTCGGGACCTGGCTCGCCTTCGTTGCGCTGACCGTCGACGTCTTCGACCGGACCGGCTCGGCCACGTGGGTCAGCGCGCTCCTGATCGCGGACTTCCTTCCCTCGATCCTGATCGGGGTGACGGCGGCCTCGCTGGTGGACCGGATGCGGCGGCGCCGGTTGATGGTCGCGGCCGACCTCGTCCGCGTCGCCGTCTTCGCGGTCCTGATCTTCGCCGACAGCCCGGCACAGATCGTCGCCCTGGCAGCCGTGGCGGGCTTCGCCACCGGCTTCTTCCGGCCGGCTGTCTATGCGGGCCTGCCCAACCTCGTCCGCGACGAGGACCTTCCCGGCGCGAACTCGGTGATCCAGACGATCGAGAACGTCACCCTGGCGGCGGGGCCGATCGCCGGAGGGCTGCTCGTGGCCGTTACCGGCCCCGACCTGGCGTATGGGGTCAATGCAGTGACCTTCCTCGTGTCGGCCCTCCTCATCGTCCGCATCCCCGCGCACCTGCTCCAGGCGGTCGCTGCGGTCGGCCGCGGCTACTGGCGCGACCTTGCGGACGGCTTCGCGCTGATCAGAAACTCGCGAGCGCTGTTGACCGTGCTCGCGGCCTGGAACGTCGTGATGCTGGCGACAGCGGGTGAGAACGTGGCCGAGGTCGTCCTGGCGAAGGACGCGTTCTCCGCCGGGGACTTCGGGTACGGACTGCTGGTGGGAACGACCGGCGTGGGCCTCGCGGTCGGGAGCCTGCTGGCCGGGTCGTTCCTGGAAAACCGCCCGCTGGCGTCGGTCTACGGCGGCTCGATCGGGCTGGTCGGGCTCGGGCTCGTCGTCGCCGCGGCGGCGCCGAACGTCTGGATCGCGGCCATCTGCGTCGTGTTCGTCGGAGTCGGGAACGGAATCGCCGTGGTCTGCAACGCGCTGCTGATCCAGCGCGGGGCCCCGGACGAGCTCCGCGGACGCGCGTTCACGGTGCTGATGAGCTCGAACTACGCCGTGCTCGGGCTGGGGATGATCACCGCAGGCCCGTTGACCGATGCCCTCGGACCGCGGGCGATCTGGGCGCTGGCCGGAGGGCTGTGCGGCGTTGCTGCCGCTATCGGCCTCGTCATGGCCCGTGGCGTCTCGGCCCGCCGTGAACCCGCCCTGCAGGTTCCCTAGTGCCCCATCCAGCAATGCATGCCGGCTTCTGGCCCGCGATCACGCGGCGCCAGAAGCCACCCTCCTCCTCACCAAGGCCTTCTGGCCTTGCCTCGTCGGAGTGCGGCCTCTGGCTTGGTGCTCGCGACCCAGAAGCTCGGCGGCATTGCTGGAAGGGGCACTAATGGCCAGACGACGGGACTGGACGCACGAGACGCTGCTCGACGGCGTTCGCTCGGGCGACCGGCGCGCGCTGGCCCGCGCCATCACCCTCGTCGAGAACGCCGACCCGCTTGCCTACGAGCTGGTCCGCGACCTGTATCCGGAGACGGGCAAGGCGTACGCGGTCGGGATCACGGGGCCGCCGGGTGTCGGCAAGTCCAGCCTGATCAGCGCGCTCGTCCGCCACATCCGGAGCCTGGAGCAGACGGTGGGCGTTCTCTCGGTCGATCCCTCCAGTCCTTTCACGCAAGGCGCGCTCCTCGGCGACCGAATCCGCCTCTCCGACCACTTCCTCGACCCCGGCGTCTTCATCCGCTCGATGGGGACACGCGGCCATCTCGGCGGGCTCGCCGAGGCCACGCTGCAGGCGCTGCTCGTCCTCGACGCCGCCGGCCGCGACCTTGTCTTCATCGAGACCGTCGGCACCGGGCAGAGCGAAATCGAGGTGATCAGCGTCGTGGACACCACCGTGCTGGCGCTGATGCCGGGCTCGGGCGACTCGGTGCAGGCGCTGAAGGCCGGGATCATGGAGATCCCGGACGTGATCGCCGTGAACAAGAAGGACCATCCGGCGGCGAAGACGATGCTCAACGAGGTCAGGTCGATCCTCGGCCTCGACACGGACCGCGACTGGCGCCCGCCGATCGTGCTGACCGACGCGCTGAAGGAAGAGGGTGTCGAGGAGCTGTGGGGAAAGATCGCCGAGCACCGCGAGTACCTCGAGTCCAACGAACTGCTGGACGAGCGGCGACGCAAGAACCTCGCGGGGGAGGTCTTCGCGGTCGCCTCCGCCCGCGCGAAGAGCCACCTCGAGCGTGCCGTCGCCGACGACCCCGAGTTGCGGCGGCTGCTGGACGAGGTCCAGCGCCGCGAGCTCGACCCGCTCACGGCTGTACGGGAGATACTTCAGAGGGTATTCAAGGTCAATTCCGGTGCCAGACTTCAGTCTGGCTCCGGAGAACCTCTTGATGAAGACGGAAACCGCACCTCCGACGCTCGCTGACATCGAGGAGGCGCGCAAGCGCCTGGTCGGAATCGCCCGCGAGACGCCGGTCTACGGGTCGGAGACGTTCTCGCGCATCGCGGGCCGCGACGTCCTGCTGAAGACCGAGAACCTGCAGCGGACCGGCGCGTTCAAGGTGCGCGGCGCCTTCAACCGCATCGCAACACTCTCGGCGGACGAGCGGGCGGCGGGGGTGGTCGCGGCGAGCGCCGGGAACCACGGTCAGGCCGTCGCCTGGGCGGCGCGCGCAGCGGAGATCCCTGCGCGCATCTACGTCCCGCAGGACGCGCCGATGGCGAAGGTCGAGGCCTGCCGCACGTACGGCTCCGAGCTGATCATGGGCGGCGAGTCCTTCGAGGATGCGCTCGCGGCGGCCAAGGCCGACATCGAGGAGACAGGGGCCACCTTCGTCCACCCGTTCGAAGACCCGGTCGTGATCGCCGGCCAGGGGACGATCGGGCTCGAGCTCGCGGAGCAGGTGCCGGAGGCCGAGACCGTCGTGATCCCTGTCGGCGGGGGTGGGCTCGCCTCCGGCATCGCGCTCGCGCTGCGGGCAAGCCGCCCGGACCTCCGGATCGTCGGCGTCCAGGCAGGCCTGGACGGATTCACGATCGCCGACGGCATCTTTGTCAAGCAGCCGGGCGAGCTGACGATGTCGATCCTGAACGACGCCCTCGACGAGCTGGTCGACGTCGACGACGAGGTGATCAGTGAGGCGATCGTGCTTCTTCTCGAGCGGGCGAAGCTGGTCGTGGAGGGAGCTGGAGCGGTCGGCGTCGCCGCGCTGCTCGGAGGTAAGGTCGGCGGTTCCGGGCCGGTCGCGATCGTCCTCTCGGGCGGAAACATCGACCCGACGCTGCTGATCTCGATCATGCGCCACGGCTTGACGCTCGGCGGACGCTACCTCGTGATCCGGACCCGCATCCCGGACCGACCCGGCGAGCTCGTCAAGCTCCTCTCGCTGATCGCGGAAGCTCGCGGCAACGTCGTCTCGGTCGAGCACCATCGGGAAGGGATGGACATCCCGGTCGCGGAGACCGAGGTCGAGCTGACGCTGATCACGCGCGACCAGGAGCACTGCACGCTGCTCCTGGAGCAGATGCGCAGCTGGGGTTACGCCGTCGAGCGCCTGAAGTAGCGAACGGAAAGATTTCGGGCCGGCCGGTCGTCTTGAGGTGAAGACCGGTCGGCGGGGTTGCGGCACCGCTGATCGGTCTTCAACCGAGCCTTTCGCTCATAAACTCGACCGAGTGAGCGTAGGCCGTCGGGAACGGAAGGTCGTCACCGTCCTCTTCGCCGACCTCGTGGGCTTCACTTCGCGCGCCGAGTCGCTCGATCCCGAGGACGTCGAAGCGATCTTGGGGCCATACCACGACCGCCTGCGCGCCGAGCTCCAGCGCCGCGGTGGCACGGTCGAGAAGTTCATCGGTGACGCCGTCATGGCGGTCTTCGGCGCCCCCGTCGCACACGAGGACGACCCGGAGCGCGCCGTCCGCGCAGCGCTCGCGATCCGAGACTGGATCCGCGAGGACGGCGAGCTCGAGGTCCGGGTGGCCGTCAACACAGGTGAGGTGCTCGTCTCGCTGGAGCCGAGCCCGGGAGCGGAACGCGGCCTCGTCGCCGGAGATGTCGTCAATACCGCCTCACGCCTCCAGGCGGCGGCGCCGGTGAACGGCGTGATCGTGGGAGAGACGACGTACAACGCCACGTCGCGGGTGATCGAGTACGCCGAGCGACCGCCGGTCGAGGCCAAGGGCAAGTCGGAGCCGGTGCGTGTCTGGGAGGCGCTCCAGGCGCGGTCCCGTTACGGGTCCGACGTCGCCTTCCAGCCTCGAACCGCGCTGATCGGGCGAGAGCGGGAGCTGGACCTGCTTGTCGACGCCCTCGCCCGTGTGCGCCAGCAGAATGCGCCTCAGCTCGTGACGCTCGTCGGCGTGCCGGGGATCGGCAAAAGCCGGCTCGTGCACGAGCTGTTCGCCTCGATCGAGGCGCAGCCCGACCTGATCTACTGGCGCCAGGGGAGATGCCTTCCCTACGGCGAGGGCGTGGCGTTCTGGGCGCTCGGCGAGATCCTCAAGGCTCACGCCGGGATCCTCGAGGGCGAGTCGGAGGAGGAGGCCGCCGCGAAGCTCAGGGCCGTCGTTGAGGAGGCTGTGCCCCAGGCGGAGGATGCCGAGTGGGTCACGGAGCACCTCGGACGGCTCCTCGGCCTCGGTGGCCCCGCAGAGCCCGGAGCCGACCAGCGCCAGGAGAGCTTCGCCGCCTGGCGGCGCTTCTTCGAAGGCCTGGCCGAGCTCGATCCACTCGTGCTCGTCTTCGAGGACCTCCACTGGGCCGACGAGGGCGTCCTCGACTTCGTCGACTACCTCGTCGACTGGGCGGGAGCCGTGCCCATCCTCGTGGTCGCCACCGCCAGACCCGAGCTGCTGACGCGCCGTCCAGGGTGGGGTGGTGGAAAACAGAACGCGGCCACGATCTCCCTGTCTCCCCTCACCGAGGACGAGACCGCGAGGCTGCTGCAGGGCTTGCTCGACCGCGCTGTGCTCCCAGCCAGGGTTCAGACCCGCCTGCTCGACAGGGCCGGCGGCAATCCGCTCTACGCCGAGGAGTTCGCGAGGATCGCCGGACAGGACGGCAACGGCGACCTACCCCTGCCCGAATCCGTCCAGGGTTTGATTGCCGCGCGCCTCGACGCTCTTGCCTCGGACGAGAAGGCGCTCCTTCAGGATGCCGCGGTCGTCGGCAAGGTTTTCTGGCGCGGAGCCGTCGCTGCGATCGGCGGAGTCGAGAGCGCACGGGCGCTCGAGGAGCCGCTCCACCGGCTGGAGCGCGGAGAGTTCATCCGCCGAGACCGGCGCTCGTCGATCGAGGGCGATACGCAGTACGCCTTTGCGCACACGCTTGTCCAGGACGTGGCGTACGGCCAGATCCCGAGAACCGACCGCGCCGAGAAGCACCGCCGCGCTGCGATCTGGCTCGAGTCGTTCGGACGGCCCGAGGACTACGCCGACCTGCGAGCCCACCACTACGCGAGCGCGCTCGAAATCGCGCGGGCGGGAGGCCGTGACACCGAGGAGCTCGTCCGGGCGACACGGCTCGCCTTGCGGGACGCGGGCGATCGCGCCATGGCCCTCAACGCGTTCGCCGGCGCAACTCGGGACTACGACCGGGCACTCGCGCTCTGGCCTCACGATGATCCCGACCGTCCTCGGCTCCTGCTCGCGGCCGCGACGGCGCGCCTCGAGGGCGACGTCTGGGACGAGGCGGAGCTCGCCGCCGCGTGCGACGCTCTACTCGCCGCGGGTGACCGCGCCGGCGCCGCGGAGGCGCAGATCATGCGCGCGGACGTCCTGTGGACCCTGGGGCGAGGCGACGATGTTCTCCCGAGCTTGGAACGGGCCGCTGAGCTAGCTGAGCCGCTACCCGTCTCGGCGGCCAAAGCGCGAGTCTACGCGGGGCTCTTCAGACTCCACTGGCTCGCGATCCGTCCGGACCGCGCCGCGTGGTTCATGGACAAGGCGCTCACCATGGCCGACGAGCTGGGCCTCAGGGAGGTCCGGGCTCGGGTCCTGAGCGCGAGCGGCGCCTGGCGGACGTCGGCAGGCGACCGGGGAGGCCTTGACGACCTCGAGGAGAGCATCGCAATCTTCGAGGAGCTGAACTCGGCCGCCTCGCAGCGGCCCTACAACAATCTCGCCGACGGCTACTACAGCCTCGGCGACCTGCGGCAATTTGAGCAGGCGACGAAGCGAATGCGGGAGGGGTGGAAGCGGTTCGCCGGGATCGACTGGCTCCGCTGGGGGGAGAGTCAGGAGATCAGGCTCCTCTATCTCGAGGGTCGCTGGAACGAGGCTCTCAAGATGGCCGACCGCTGGATCGCAGACGCGCAGGCCATGCAGGGTCACTACCTCGAGTCGTTGTGGAGGTGGTACCGGGGACGGGTCCTGCTCGCGCGCGGCGACGGCGCCGCTGCGCTGGAGGAGTCCAGGCTCGGCCTCGAGCTCGCTCGGGGTGCGGCCGACGCCCAGCTCGTGGTCCCGGCACTTGGATTCCGGATCCGGGTGCTTTGGGAGCTGGGGCGGGACGGTGTCGACGACCTCGTGCGTGAGCTGGTCGACGTTTGCCGCAGGTCGCCGCTGAATATCGCCAACGACGGGTTCCCGGATGTGGCGATCGCCCTCGGCAGGCTCGGACGGACGTCCGAGTTGGAGGCTGTGGCCGAGACCATGCCCACGGCGACGCCCTGGCGGGATGGTGCGATCGCCCTCGGGACCGGCGACCCGCTGGCGGCGGCGGCGATCTTCGCCGAGATGGGTGCTCGGTCGCTCGAGGCCGAAGCGCGGCTACTCGCGGCGAAGGACGGCCTGGACGCTGATCTTGCCGTCGCGATCGAGTTCTTCCGAGAGGCCGGCGCCTCGCGCTATCTCGCCGAAGCAGAGGCCTTGCTGGCTACGTCCCGCAGCGCCTGAAGCTGACCGTGTCTCCGTCCCAGTCGGGGACGCCGCCGTGAAGCACGGGCCGGGCGTCGACCCCTGCTGCCGCGAGTACGCTGGCGGCGACTCCGGCTCGCGGCCCACTGGAGCAGATGGTGACGATCGGCTTTCCGCCCTGGAGATCGTCCGCCCACTCGCGCACGAGCCGGTACGGGATGTTGCGGCTGCCCGGGATGTAGCCCTCGTCTCGCTCGTGCGGCTCGCGGACGTCGAGGACCTGAACGGCGTCCGCTTCCATCAGCCGCTGAAGCTCCTCGAGCTCGACCGGGGCCAGGCGCTCGTCGCTGGGAGGGTTCACCAGGTAGCCCGCCAGGTCGAAGATCCCGACCGCCTGCAGGCCGCGCGCAGCGCGTTCGGCCTGCCCTGGATCTGCCGCATGGATCACGACCCGTTCGTCGGGCGGTAGGACGAACCCCGCCTTACTCGCGAAGTTCCCGCCTTCGACCGGGACGTTCAGGGCGCCCCGGGCGTGACCGGCAGCGAACGCCTCCGCCGCACGCACGTCGAGCACCGCGCCCCGGCCGCCGCCGTTCAGGGCCTCGAGCGGCTCCGGGGAGCCGACGAAGGGCCCCCGGTTGAGCTCGACGATCCGCTCCATGTTGGCCGGCCGCACGCCGGTCTTGATCGCATCGGCGACGAACTCGTCCTCGTCCGCGGCGCGCAGCTTGTGGTTGAAGCGACGCTCGAAGCCGATCGTCGACGACGCCTTCGAGCTCATCCCCGCGCCGCAGAGCGAGCCCGAAACGTGGCCGGGATAGATCTCGACGCCGTCGTGGAGCTCCAGCAGGCGCTGCAGGCTGTGGTGGAGGCCGCGTGCGCCCTCCACAGCCTCTGACGCGAGGTCGGGCCGAGCGACGTCGCCGACGAACAGCGAGTCTCCGGTCAGCGTCAGCCACGGTTCGTCGCCGCGCTGCCTGTCGATCACCTCGAAGCAGCAGTGCTCCGGCC
>JBOHAU010000035.1:0-3378 GCA_050698015.1 Gaiellaceae bacterium | reverse complement strand
GCGCGACGTCCGCACCCTGGTCGAAAGCCTCGATCGCGGCGCGCATCCCGGCGCAGCCGGCACCGACGACCAGGACGTCGTGGGTCGCTTCCACTACGGATGGACGCTATCGGACGGACAGCTCGTCAGGCGTTGTAACAGCCGGCGCGAACGCTTCGCGACCCACCTGCCCAGGGCGATCAGGATCTTGAGGATGACGCCGCCGGTCGGGATGAAGAGCGCCAGCGCCCAGCCGAGATCGGGCTTGCCGGCGTCGATGACGAAGAAATCCGAGCGCGAGCGCCAGCACGGCGGTGACGGCGCACCCGCCCGGAACCGGCGTCGGGGTTAGCCCTGGGAGAGCTAGACGTACGGTCCGGCGTCGGCGATCGCCTCGCCGGCGTCGTCTGCGAACTGCACGAAATTGTCCCGGAACATACGGGCGAGCTCCCGGGCCTTGCGGTCGTACGCGTCCGGGTCGCCCCAGGTCGAGCGCGGCTCGAGGAGCCGCGATTCGACGCCGGGAACCTCGACGGGCACCTCGAAGCCGAAGATGGGATCCTCGCGGTACTCGACGCCGTCGAGCTCGCCGTCGAGCGCCTTGCGCAGCATCGTCCGGGTCGCCTGGATCGGCATCCGCTCGCCCTCGCCGAACGGCCCTCCGGTCCAGCCGGTGTTCACGAGCCAGACGACGGCATGCGGATGCTGGTCGAGCTTGTCACCCAGCAGATGGGCGTAGACCGCCGGCGGTTGCGGTAGGAACGGCGCGCCGAAGCACGCCGAGAAGGTCGGCTGCGGCTCCTCGACCCCGATCTCGGTGCCGGCGAGCTTCGCCGTGAAGCCCGAGAGGAAGTAGAACATCGCCTGCGCGCGCGCGAGCCGGGCGATCGGCGGCAGGATCCCGAACGCGTCGGCGGTCAGGAAGACGATCGAGGCGGGATGGCCGGCTCGCTTCTCGGGCAGCGCGTTCGCGATCTGATCGAGCTTGTACGCGGCGCGCGTGTTCTCGGTCTTGGAGTCGTCGTCGAGGTCGAGGATCCCGCGCTCGTCGGCGATCACGTTCTCCAGCACCGTGCCCCACGACCGCGTCGTCGCGTAGATCTGCGGCTCCGCCTCCTCGGAGAGGCGGATCACCTTCGCGTAGCAGCCGCCTTCGAAGTTGAAGACCCCCTCTTCGGACCAGCCGTGCTCGTCGTCGCCGATCAGGTGGCGCTCGGGATCGGCCGAGAGCGTCGTCTTGCCCGTCCCGGACAGGCCGAAGAAGATGGCGACGCGCCCGTCGTCGTCGACGTTCGCCGAGCAATGCATCGGGAAGACGCCCTCGAGCGGCAGGCTGTCGTTCATCAGCGTGAAGATCGACTTCTTGATCTCGCCGGCGTAGTAGGTGCCGCCGATCAGCACCTCGGCCCGAGTGGGATGGAGGACGACGAAGGTCTTGCTCCGGGTTCCGTCCGCGGCGGGCTCGGCCTCGACGGCCGGCGCGTGGAGGACGAATGCCTCCGGCTCGAAGTCGACCAGCTCTTCCTCGGTCGGGTCGATGAACAGGGTCTTGGCGAAGAGCGCATGCCAAGGGCTCTCCGTGATCACCCTGAGCGTCAGGCGGTGAGCCGAGGCGGCGCCGGCGAAGGCGTCGACGACGTACACGTCGCGCCCCTCGAGATGCGAGACGACCTTCTCGCGCAGGCCCTCGAAGTGGTCCTCGTCGAGGTCCTTGTTGACCTTGCTCCACCAGATGCGGTCCTCGGATTCGGGCTCGCGGACGAAGAACTTGTCGTTCGGGGAGCGGCCCGTATGGACGCCGGTGTCGACGACGAGCGGCCCGCCTTCGGCCAGCCGGCCGTCTCCTCGCCGGAGCGCGTGGCTATACAGGAGCGCAGTAGTCGGGTTGTAGTGGACGCGGCTGCCGGGAGTGATCCCGTGACGTGCCAGATCGACCTGTTGGCGTACGTCCTCGATGATCGCCATCGGCTCTCCTTCGTCTCCCGACGGGGATTTCCCGCCCGAAACGGCTGCATATCGTATGGCAATGGCGATTAGACCGCCGGACCCGCCGCTTTCAGACGGTGCCGTGACGCTCCGGCCCTGGGGGGACGAGGGCGACGTGGAGGCGATCACGGCGGCCTGCAACGACCGTGGGATCGCCGAGTTTCTCGACCTCATTCCTTCGCCCTACACGGAAGCCGACGCGCGAGCCTACGTCGAGACCTGCCGCGAAGGCTGGGCCGACGGAACGCAGACGAACTTCGCGATCACCGAGCGCGGCCGGCCGTTGGGCTCGGTCGGCATCAGGTGGGTCGAGCCCGACCAGGGCGTGGCCGAAGTGGGCTACTGGGTCGCGGCGGAAGCGCGCGGGCGCGGGCTCTGCACCCGGGCCGTCCGGCTCGTCTCCCGCTGGGTGCTCGCAGACTGCGGCGGCGAACGGCTCCAGTTGAGGGCGGACGAGCAGAACGTCGCCTCGCGAAAGGTCGCCGAGAACGCGGGCTTCACCCAGGAGGGGATCCTGCGCTCGAGCCGCTACAACGCCAGGCTCGGCCGCCGCGTCGACTTCGTCATGTATTCCCTGCTCGCGGACGAGCTGAGCGCCTGACGCGCGAGCCGACCGCGACGGCCAGGGACAAAGCGAGCTTCGGTGACACCGAGCAACAGGACGGGCATTTGCAGCCCGACGCGTTGAGCTCCTTGCTCCTGACGGCATCGACCCACTTCGGCCCGCCCCAGGACAGGTCGAAGGCGAACGAGCGCACGACGTGAGCCCAGATGAGCCACGCCACCCAGCGGCAAGCGCCATAGAAGAAGGAGATTCGGTAGATCGCGACCAGCGCCGTTTCGGAGAGGTACCGGCCGGCTTTGCCCCAGAACGGATCGGCCGGGACGATCGTCTCGCGGAAGTACTCGCGGGTGAGCACCCGCCAGCTGAGAGCTCCCCAGACGAGGAAGATTCCGTCCCAGACGAAACCGAGGCCGCTGAAGTACGCGCCTGCGTCTGTGTAGCGGCCGGTCTGGCCCGCATAGGCCCACGCCCCGGCTGCGAAGAGATGGTCGGTGAACGGAAAGAAGAGCATCGTCCCGACGGTGTCGAGTGTGTCCGTCAGCGCGTGGGCCCACTGGCCGATCAGGAAACTGATTGCCCAGATCCTGCTGCGGGAGATCACGAAGATCAGCAACGCGACGGCGACGCCGAACATCAGCGAGTGCGTGAATCCGACGCCCGGCCAGCCGCGGTGGAACTGGGCCGGGTTGTCCGCCTTGAGCTCGAAGCCGAAGATCCCGGTGCCGTAGACGAACCACTTGGTGGCCATGTCCGGCGCGTACGACCCCAGTAGCAGGGGGACGAACGCGATCCGCTTGCCGAGGTGCTTCTGGATGACGTACGGCTCGATGTCGTGCGCAACCCAGCTC
>JBOHAU010000034.1:0-11212 GCA_050698015.1 Gaiellaceae bacterium | reverse complement strand
CGCCACGGTGTCTAGCGTCGTGGCCGTTCGGCCGATAACAGCGATAAGCTCCTCGGAGTGTTGCTGTGAACGCCGGTTTGCTTACCGCTCTTGTCGGCCTGGGTGCGGGTGCCATCGCGCTCTGGATCGACGTGCGCTTTCCCCGGCTTGCGCCGCAGGAGCTGCCAAAGGCCCTCCTCCACGTCGCTGCCTCTCTGGCCGTGGCGTACGGGACGAGGCCCGCGATGCATCTGCTGCTCGCGTCTGACGATCCACGGGTCACGCTTTTCGCAATCTTCGGGATCGTCTTCCCTTCGATCGTCTACTGCCTGCTCGCCGGAATCTGGGTCATCAAGCTCGCGCAGCGCACCCTCAGCGGGCATCTCCGCTGAGACGGCCGGCGACGGTCGCCAGCTGCTCCTAGGCGATCAGCCGCGCGTAGCGGTCGCGCCACTCGTCGTCGGAGACCGACCGCCGGAAATACGCCTCGAGGACGGTCCGGGGCGAGGAGTCCTCCGCGCGCGCAATCAAGGCGGCGCTGGCCGCGAGGAGATAGCGCAGGAGATCACCGTCGATTCGAGCCACCCCGACTGCTCGCTCGAAGGCCCAGAGCATCTTCTCCGCCTCCGCCGGCGGCAGGGTGGCGCGGAGCTCCGAAGCCAGCGCTTCCAGGTCGAGCTCATGCCAATCAAGGCCCCGCATGGACTTGTTATCGGCAGCAGCAGAGGCGCGCCAAAGAGCACGTTTCGGCGCCGAGGGAGCCGGGCAGGATCGACGGACACGAAAGGAGGGAGAAATGTCCACCACCGATCTCTGGACCTACCGTGAGAGCACGATCGCGAACACCGACCTGACCGGATTCAGCGTCGAGGCGCTCGACGGCTCGATCGGAAAGATCGACGAAGCGTCCAACGAGGTTGGCGCCAGCTACCTCGTCGTCGACACCGGCCCGTGGATCTTCGGCAAGAAAGTGATGCTCCCGGCCGGCGTGATCGATCGCGTCGACATCGACGAAGAAACGGTCTACGTCAACAGAACGAAGGACGAGATCAAGGACGCCCCCGAGTTCGACGAGTCGCGTTATCGCGACGAGCCGTATCGCGAAGAGCTCGGCGGCTACTACGGCGCCGGCCCACGGAGCTAGGCGTCACCGAGCACAATCGCCGCGGCGGCCAAGCGCCGCCGCGGCTCCGTTGCGTTTTCCCGCCACCGGGGTAGACAAGCAGGATGCGCTTTCGACGAGGAGCACGCCTCGATCCCGACCAGGTAACCGATGTCCGCGGCCGCAGGATGGGGCCCGGTGGGCTCGCGGCCGGCGGCGGCGGGATCGGCCTCGCAGTGCTCGTCGTCTACATCCTGTTCACTCTGCTCACCGGCGGCGAGGGGCTCGGTCAGCTCGCGCCGCTCGAGGACCAGCAAGTCGGCCAGGGCGACACGCCGAGCGAGGTCTCGCAGGAGTGCAGAACGGGCGAGGACGCGAACGAGCGCCAGGACTGCCGGATCGTCGCCGTCGTCAACAGCGTCCAGCAGTTCTGGAAGGGCGTCTTCGAGCGGAGCGGCCGGCAGTACCCGTATGCCGACACGGTCTTCTTCACCGGCCAGGTTCAGACCGGATGCGGCTTCGCCAGCTCGCAGGTCGGACCGTTCTGCTGCCCGCGGGACCAACAGATCTACGTCGACCTCGAGTTCTTCGACGAGCTGCAGTCGCGCCTCGGCGCAGGCGGCGCGCCGTTCGCGCAGGCGTACGTCATCGCCCACGAGTACGGACACCACGTCCAGAACCAGCTCGGTGTCCTCGAGCAGATCGGCAACGACCGCCAAGGGCCCGAAAGCCGGGCGGTCCGGGCGGAGCTCCAGGCTGACTGCTACGCCGGGGTCTGGGCGGCCAATGCCGTGGAAACCGGCCTGATCGAGGAGCTCACCCAAGCTGACATCAACGACGGCCTCGATGCGGCAGCCGCGATCGGAGACGACAGGATCCAGGAGCAGACGCAGGGGCAGGTGAACCCGGAGACCTGGACGCACGGCTCCTCAGAGCAACGTCGCCGTTGGTTCTCACGCGGCTACGACCAAGGCCGGCCGGCGGTCTGCGACACCTTCTCCGGCTCGATCTGACCGCGTAAAGCTCTCGACCAGAGCGCATGGGCAGACCAGGGCCAGGCCCTGGGCACGTACCTCCTGCTGTAGCAGGAGGTACAAGCTCGGCACCGAACCGCCTCGCCGGACTCTGCGAATCGAGGGCAGCAAGGCCGGCGACGACATGGTCCTGGACCGACCCGCGACGCCGCCGCCGACCGGCTAGTTCGATTCGGTGTGGATGGTCGCCTTCGCGTCGCGGAGGCGGCCTCCCCCACGCCCGTGCCGGACGGCGACGATCTCGGCGAGGATCGAGAGCGCGGTCTCCTCCAGCGTTTCTCCGCCGAGGTCGAGGCCCGCGGGGCCGCTCAACCGCGCGAGCTGAGCCTCCGTCAGGCCTTCCTCCTCGAGTCGCTCGCGCCGTTTCGCCTGCGTTCGCCGCGACCCGAGGGCGCCGACGTAGAACGCGTCGCTCCGCAGCGCCCACGAGAGCGCCGGGATGTCGATCTTCTCGTCATGGGCAAGGATGACGACGGCGGTCTGGTCATCTGTTCCCGCGCGCGCGAGGGCATCCTCCGGCCAGCCGGCGATCAGCGCGCCGGCGCTTGGCAAACGCTCGGCCGTGAGGAGCGCGCGCCGGGGGTCTCCGACGGCGCTCCGCCAGCCGAGCTGCGCCGCCAGCGAGCACAACACCTCGGCGAGGTCGACCGCGCCGATCGTGAGAAGAAGCGGCGGCGGCGCGAGTGGCTCGACGAACAGGGTCCGTCCGTTCTCCTGGACGAGCGCCGGCCGGTCGGTCGTCGCCGTCCCGTCGAGCTCGAGCACCATCTCCCCCGCTCCCCGGCCCTGGACGACTGTCGTCAGGCGGCCGCGGACGCCCTTTTCGACGGCCTGGCGAAGGCGGCCGACGAGCTCGGCATCCGAGACCGGCGCGACGAAGACGTCGATCTCCCCACCGCAGGGGAGGCCGACCGCGCGAGCGTCTTCGTCGGCGATGCCGTACGGAAGAACCCTTGGCGCCCCACCTGCGATCACTTCACGGGCCTGAACGGCGACGTCCGACTCCACACACCCGCCCGAGACCGAGCCGAAGACCAGGCCCGACTCGGAGACGGCCAGACGGGACCCGAGCGGGCGCGGCGCGGAGCGACGGGTCTCGATCACCGTCGCAAGCGCGGCCCGCTCGCCGCTCGCGAGCCAGCCTTCGAGCTGCGCCAGCACCTCGCGCATGGCCTTTCGGATCGTACCCTTCGAGCTCGTGGGAACCGATCGCCGGATCCTCGAGGAGCTGGAGCCGCGCCTTCGGGAGTGGGGAGACGGGCAGGCGTGCGCGATGCTGGCGCTCGTCGCGGGTGAGGGCGTCTCGCTTCCGGAGCAAGAGCTCGTCGCCGCGCGTCGGCGGGCGCTGCTCGTCCTGGCCGCGGGCGGCGATCCCCACCGGGAGCTCGAGCTCGACGGCCGCGGTGTGACGGGCTTGGCCGACGACCTGGATTCACCTGGACGCCGTGCAGAGCTCGAGGCCTCGCTGAGGGCGCTCAAAAGCGCCGCCCAAGGGCTCCCGCGCGCCTCGTTCCTCCTCGATGCGATGCTCGAGGACGGCGGGCTGGCGTGGCGCTCACTGGCCGTCGCGCTGCTGGCGGACGAGCTGTCCGAATAGTCCCCCGTCCGGGGCTTGGGTCCAAGGCCCCGCTGCCGATGCCAGGGCGTACCTGCGGTTCGTTCTCAGGAGGAAGGTCTTGCGTCGTTCGGTCGCGCTCGTACTCACGCTCTTGGCCATGCTGGCTTGCGCGGCGTCGGCCAGCGCGTCGCAGCTGATCGACCGGAACGCCACGAACATCCAGCTGAAGGTCTCACGCGACGGCAAGGCGATGGTCTCCTACCGGACGCACGGGCGCTCGTGGGACGTCCTCGCGTGGGGCGCCATCAACGCCCTGCACCCGAACCAAGTCAAGAAGCAGGTTCAGTTCAAGCTCGACCGCGCGGGTGGTTGGGGCGCGTTCGGCAAGAAGCTCGAGTTCGGGAACGCCTGCCGGCCCTACGACGGCCCGCCGCTCGTCCATGTCGTCGTAGCGTGCAAGGCGCCGGACGGCTCGTACTGGGGCCTCCAGCGCTGGCAGCGTGCGCTGCCGAACCTCGGATTCCTGCCCTGGCTCCCCGAGCAGCGAGCGTGGGCGCTCCACCTCTCGCACTGGCGCGGGCCGCTGGCCTTGCTCGAGGGCTGGACGGACTGGTCCTGGGACGGGCGCTACCACTCGATCTTCGGCCGTATGACCTACCTCGGCCGGCCGGTGCACGGCTTCAAGACGAACCAGTACGGGGCCCGGCTCGACAAGTACGGCCGGCTCGTCTACCTCGACACCTTCGGATCGAAGTACGGCCCGGGCTGGCGGCGTGAGAACTCGTTCGTGACGCACAAGCCGACCGGGGTCTTCTGTTACAACTTCCGCCCCCGGAACCCACTCGAGGGCGGCTATGTCCACCCCGCCGGCTACAACGACGGCGTGCGCGGCCCCGGCAACGGTCTCGCCTACCGCATGACGGTGGAGGGCCCGGGCGTGACGCCGGACGTGAAGTGGGAAGGCAAGGGCCTGCCCGCGTTCCACGCCGGGAGTCCCGAGCATGTTGCCCACGAGGACTCGATGAACTCGATCCTCGACGGTCTCAACGACCGGCTCTGCAGCCACCACTGACGAACCATCGCTACAGTCGGCTCACGGGGGTCCCGTGCGCCGACTACTTTTCGTCGCCATCGCCACAGCCGTCTTCGCGTCGCCCGCCTCGGCGTCGCAGCTGATCGACCGCAACGCCACGAAGATCCGCTTCAAGGTGTCGCTGGACGGCAAGGCGATGATCTCCTACCGAGCGAACGGGCGCTCCTGGGACGTCCTCGCGTGGGGTGCGGTCAACGCCCTGCACCCGACCACGGTTAGAAAGCAGGTGCGATTCAGACTCGACCGGGCCGGCGGCTGGGGAGCATTCGGGCGCAAGCTCCGCTTCCGAAACGCGTGCCGGACCTATGACGGGCCGCCCATCCCTCATGTCGTCACCGCCTGCAAGGCGCCCGACGGCTCCTACTGGGCGCTCCAGCGCTGGCAGCGCTCGCTGCCGAACCTCGGCTTTCTGCCGTGGTTGCAGCCGCAGCGCGCGTGGGCGCTGCACCTCTCGCACTGGACCGGGCCGGTCGCGGTGCTGGAGGGCTACACGGACTGGTCGTGGAACGGCCGGTTCCACCACATCTTCGGCCGGCTGACCTACAAGGGGAGACCCGTCCACGGCTTCAAGACGAACCAGTACGGCTCCCGTCTGGACAAGTACGGCCGGCTGGTCTACCTCGACACGTTCTCGTCCCGGTACGGGCCGGGCTGGCGGCGCGAGAACTCGTTCGTCACGCACAAGCCCACCGGTGTCTTCTGCTACACGTTCCGCCCCCGAAATCCACTGGAGGGCGGCTACACCCACCCGCCCGGATATCGCGCGGGCCCGCGCGGGCCCGGCAACGGGGAGGCGTACCGCATGACGGTCGAGGGGCCGGGCGTGACGCCGGACGTGAAGTGGGAAAGCAAGGGACTGCCGAAGTTCAATCCGCAGGCGCCGGCTCACGTCACGCACGAGCAGGAGATGAACGCCAGGCTCGACGCGTTCGGCGACCGTCTCTGCCGGAAGCACTAGCTTTCTCACATGACCGACCTGCGGGAGGTGATGCGCTCCTTCCCGTCCGGCATCTGCGTCGTCACGATCGAGCACGAAGCTCGCCGCACCGGCCTCACCGTCGGCTCGCTCGTGTCGCTGTCGCTCGAGCCGCCGCTGGTCGGCTTCGCGCTCGGGCACCAGGCCCAGCTCCACGAGCTCCTGCGCGAGGCCGGCGAGTTCGGCGTCAGCCTCCTACCTGCGGAGCAGGAGGCCCTGGCGCAGCACTTCGCGCGCAGCGTTCCACCGATCGCACTGTGGACCGGAGTCGAGCTGCGCGACGACGTCGAGGGGCCGCCGCTCCTGTCCGGCGCGCTCGGCTGGCTGCGGTGCCGCGTGCACACCGAGCATCCCGTGGGCGACCACACCTTCTTCGTCGGCGAGGTGATTTGGAGCGAGGTCGGCTCGCGCGATCCTGCCCTCGTCTACGTCCGGCAGGGGTACACGAGCGCGTGATCGAGGCCGTCGTCTTCGACCTCGACGGCCTGCTGCTCGATACGGAGCAGGTGTGGGACGAGGTGCGCGAGGCGCTCACGCGCGAGCGCGGCGGCCGCTGGCACGAGCGTGCCCAGATGGACATGATGGGGATGAGCTCGAAGGAGTGGTCGCGGTACATGCACGAGGAGCTCGGCGTCCCCGATCCGCCCGAGGAGATCAATCGCCTCGTCGTCGAGCGGATGCAGGAGCGGTACCGGCAGGAGCTCCCACTCGTCGACGGAGCCGTCGAGGCGGTCCGACGGATCGGCGCCCGCTGGCCGCTCGGCCTCGCGTCCTCCTCGAATCGGCCCCTGATCGACCTGGCCCTGCAGCTGATGGGCGTCGCCGACCTCTTCCAGGTCACCGTGTCGTCCGAGGAGGTCGAGCGGGGCAAGCCGGTCCCGGACGCCTACCTCGAGGCGGCCCGGCGGCTCGGGGTCGGACCCGAGCACATGGTCGCGATCGAGGACTCAGCGAACGGGATCCGCTCGGCGAAAGCGGCGGGGATGCGCGTGATCGCGATCCCGAACGTGCACTTTCCGCCGCCCCCGGACGTGGTCGCGGAGGCCGACATGGTGCTCGAGTTGCTCGCCGAGCTTACGCCCGACGCCGTCGAATCAGCGTCATCCCGTCCCTAACTGTCAGCATCAGGTACTCAACGCGCTCGTCGGCGGCGACGTGTTCGTTGAACGCCTTGATCGCCTGGGTGCTCTCGTCGCCGTTGTCCTCGAGGACGCGACCCGACCAGAGGACGTTGTCGGCGACGATGAACCCCTTCTCAGAGAGCTTCGGCAGGACGTTCTCGTAGTAGTCGACGTAGCTCTCCTTGTCGGCGTCGATGAAGACCATGTCGAAGGGGCCCTCGAGTGCTTGTAGCTCCTCGATCGCCGAGCCGACGTGGTACTCGATCCGGTCCGCGACACCCGCCCCTTCCGCGTAGCGGCGCGCGATGACGGTCGTCTCCTCGTTCACGTCGAGGCTGATGATCCGACCACCCTCGGCGAGGTTGAGCGCCATCGAGATCGACGAGTAGCCCGTGAAGGTTCCGATCTCGAGGATGTTGCGGGCGCCCGAGAGCCAGACCAGCCACCCGAGGAACGGCCCCTCGAGCGGGCCAACCATCATCTGCGGGCGATCCGTCCTCGCCCGGGTCTCTTCTTCGAGCCGGCGGAAGAGCTCCGGATCCGGCGTCGAGTGCTCCTCGGCGTACCGCTCGACGTCCTCGTTGACGATGAAGCTCACTCGACGCTCCCGATCAGTACACAGGCGTTGTGACCGCCGAGGCCCATCGCGTTCGAGAGCGCGACGTCGACCTTCGCTTCCCGCGCATCGTTCGGCACGTAGTCGAGGTCGCAGGCCGGATCCGGATGCTCGTAGTTGATCGTCGGTGGGAGCACGCCATGGTGGACGGCGAGCGCGGCCATCTGCGCCTCGAGCGCTCCGGCGGCGCCGAAGCAGTGGCCCATCATCGACTTGGTCGACGAGACGGCGAGCTCGTAGGCATGGTCGCCGAAGACGTCCTTGATCGCCTTCGTCTCGGCGGCGTCGCCGAGCGGCGTCGAGGTCCCGTGGGCGTTGATGTACCCGACCCGCTCGGGGTCGACCTCTGCCCGTTCGAGCGCCGAACGCATCATCAGCGCGACGCCGGTCGCCTCGGGCTCGGGCGCGGCCATGTGGTACGCGTCGTTCGACGTCCCGTAGCCGAGCACCTCGGCGTAGATGGTTGCACCGCGGGCCCGCGCCGCCTCGAGCTCCTCGAGCACGACCGCTCCCGCTCCCTCGCCGATCACGAAGCCGGCCCGCGTTGCGTCGAAGGGCCGGGATGCGCGCGGCGGATGCTCTTCCTCCACTGCAAGGCCTCGCATCGCGCAGAACCCCGCGAGGATCAGCGGGTGCATGCACGCCTCGGTGCCGCCGGCGAGCACCGCGTCGGCATCGCCGCGCCGGACGATCTCCGCCCCTTCGCCGACCGCGTGCGAGCCGGTCGCGCACGCCGAGACCGGTGCGTAGTTCGGCCCCCGCAGCCCAAGTGAGATCGCCAGCTGGCCGCTCGCCGAGTCCACCAGCACGCTCGGGAGAAAGTACGGCGAGATCCGGTCTGGGCCCCGCTCCTGCAGCACTTCGTGCTGCTGCATGATCCCGAGGAACCCGCCGATCGCCGAGCCGAAGGTGATTCCGACCCGCTCCGGCTCGTAGCGGGAATCGAGGGAGGCGTCGTCGAGCGCCTCTTTGCCCGCGGCGAGCGCGAGCAGGACGTTCCGGTCGACCCGTCGGGCCTCTTTGGGCGAGAGGATGTCCGGCGGCTCGAAGTCCTTGACCTCGGCGGCCACGCGCACCGGGTAGCCACTCGCGTCGAACGACTTGATGAAGTCGATGCCGCTCTTGCCCGCGACAGCGGCCTCCCAGGTCGACGGCAGGTCGTTGCCGAGAGGGCTGACTGCTCCCATCCCCGTGATCACGACCCGGCGCATCGGGCAAGCTTAGGCGCATGCCCGGCCCCGACGTTCCCTTTCCTCCCATGGAGGCCGAGCTCGTCAAGGAGCTGCCCGAGGGAGACGGCTGGCAGTACGAACCGAAGTGGGACGGATTCCGCGGGATCCTCGAGAACGACGGCGGCGAGCTCGCGCTCTGGTCGCGCAAGGAGCGGCCTCTGCTGCGGTACTTCCCCGAACTTCGGCCGCTGGGCGACCTCCTTCCGTCCCACTCGGCACTCGACGGCGAGATCGTGATCGCGCGCGACGGCGTCCTCGACTTCGACTCGATGCAGATGCGGCTCCATCCCGCCGACAGCCGCGTCCAGCGCCTCTCGAAGGAGATCCCGGCCGAGTTCATCGTTTTCGACGTCCTGCTCTGGAAGGGCAAGCCGATCCACGAGCTGCCGCTGAAGAAGCGGCGCAAGGAGCTCGAGAAGCTGGCGAAGGGCTTCCGGCTCTCGCCGTGCACGCTTGAGCCCGACCGCGCCCGAGAGTGGCTCGACACCTTCGAGGCGGCCGGCCTCGACGGTGTGATCGCCAAGCGGCTCGACGAGCCCTATCGCCCTGGCGCGCGCGAGGCGGTGATGAAGGTCAAGCCGTACAAGACGGCCGACGCCGTCGTCGTCGGGCTGCGCTGGAAGTCGAAGCCGGATCGCATCGCGACGCTCCTGCTCGGCCTCTACCGCGACGACGGAGGGCTCGACTACGTCGGCTCGGCGGCGGTCGCCGCCTCGCGCCACGACCAGATTGCCGAGCGCGTCGTACCGTTGATCGACCAGCGCTCGGAGCGACGATTCTCCGAGCCGAACCGCTGGGGCACCGGAGACCTGGAGGAGTCGGCAGTCAAGCCGAGGCTCGTCGCCGAAGTCCGCTACGACAAGGTCCAGGGGAACCGCTTCCGGCACGGAACCCGCTTCCTCCGCTTCCGCGACGACAAGGACCCGAAGGACTGCACCTGGCGGGAGCTCCGGCCGCCGCGTGACCCGAACGACCCAACCTTCGAGTCGCTGCTCGCGAGCTGAGAACCGTCCCGCCGGGCCGTTTCGAGGTGCCAGGCACGGGGACACGGCCCGGCGGGACGGTGGCTCGGAGATGGAACGGCTTGGCTCCGCTGTCGGCTGTCGTGCCGAGGCCCGTCCGGTACGGCGAGGCGAGGCGACGCGACGATCCACAGGCCGCCACCACCAACGGCCATGTCCTCTAGCCCGCCGGCTCGTCCTTCGCCCGCGATGGCTGGACCCGCTTGGGCTCGCCGGGCATCTTCGGGAACTGCGGTGGGTAGGGGGCCTCGCCGACCCCCTCCTTCTCGTCTCGCTCCACCCACTCGAAGAGCTTGCGCAGGTCGCAGACCGCGTCGTCGATCTCGACCTGGACGTCTCCGAGCTTCTTGAAGCGCTTGGGCACCGTCGCGAGCGTGAAGTCCTCCGTCTCCACGTCCGGCAGCTCCTCCCACGTCACCGGCGCCGACACGGTCGCGTCCGGCCGGGCGCGCACCGAGTACGCGGACGCGATCGTCCGGTCGCGCGCGTTCTGGTTGTAGTCGATGAAGACGCGCCGCCCGCGCTCCTCCTTCCACCAGGCGGTCGTCACCTTCTTCGGCATCCGGCGTTCGACCTCCCTGGCGAACGCGAGGGCGCAGCGGCGCACCTCGGGAAAGCTCCAATTCGGCTCGATCCGGCAAGCGATGTGGATTCCGCGGTTCCCGGACGTCTTTGGCCAACCGACGAAGCCGAGCTCGTCCAGGACCTCGTGAACGAGACCGGCGACCTTCTTCGCATCCTTGAACGTCGTCCCGGGTTGGGGGTCGACGTCGATGCGGAGCTCGTCAGGATTGTCGACGTGCGCCCGCCTCGACGGCCAGGGATGGAAGTCGATCGTCGCGAGGTTCGCAGCCCACGCGACCTGCGCGATCTCGGTCACGCAGAGCTCGTCGGCGTGCCGCCCGGAGGGGAAGGTCACGCGCGCCGTCTCGATCCAGTCCGGCCGCTTCTCCGGGACGCGCTTCTGGTAGATCGCCTCCCCCTCGGCGCCGTCGGGGTGACGTTTCAGCTGGGTGGGCCGCTCGTAGAGAGCCCGGACGATGCCCTCCGCGACCGAGACGTAGTACTGGACGTGGTCGAGCTTGGTCGCCTTCAGCTTTCGGTAGAAGACCTTGTCGGGATTGGTGACCTTGACGGTTCGGCCCCCGATCTCCAGCTCGACGAATGGAGACGTCATGTCGCTATTTCACCCTTCCGGGGCATGCCTGTGGGGACCATGGCTGCAATACATGAGATGCCGGCTCCCCCCTCACATACCCCGGCATTGCGGCGCCCGTCTTCGACCCCTCGAGGCGGGCTCTGCACTTTGAGGGGCGGGGAGCGGCCTGAAGGGCGGCTATCCTGACCGGCACGGAGAAGTGGCCGAGTGGCTGAAGGCGGCGCCCTGCTAAGGCGTTAGGTGGGGAAATCCCTGCCTCGAGGGTTCGAATCCCTCCTTCTCCGCTAGGAGGGGTGCCGGAGCGGTCGAACGGGGCGGTC
>JBOHAU010000033.1:0-33774 GCA_050698015.1 Gaiellaceae bacterium | reverse complement strand
GGTCCCGAAAGCGGAGATAGCGGAAGGGAGCCGCTGCCTCGAGGTCGTTCACGCGAACGGCGTGCTCGGGCAGTGCCGTCTCGATGCCCGCCCACGAGTCGTGCCGGAAGTCGAAGGCGAGCCGCAGCTCCGGATCGATCGAGCCGAGCGCGAGTTGCAGGAAGCCCTCGTCGCGGGTGGAGCCCACGAGGACGCGGATCGGCCCCAACCGGTCGCCGAGCCGTCGAGCGCGCTCCTCGAACGTGGCGATCTCGCTCAGCCGATAGGCGTTCAGCTTCGGAGCGAACCGAAAGCCGGGCGGCGTGGCCGCGGCCCAGCGCTCGAACTGCTCCTCGGCGGGTAGCCGGTAGCCCGTCGTGTTCAGCTCGACGCTCGGCAGCCGCTCGGCGTAGTAGCGGAGGAACTCCGCCGGCTTCGCCTCAGGCGGGTAGAACCCCGGCTTCCACGAGGGATAGGACCAGCCGGAGGTGCCGACATATAGCCCCGTTACACTCGACGAGATGGCCGTCACGCCCGAAGTCATAGCCCAGGGCTCGATCCCGGTCCTCGACCACGGCTTCGTCCGCCTGGACGAGGCGATGGCCGACGATCTCTCGGTCGTCAACGGCGCGCGGGTCAGCTTCGCGAAGCACAAGACGGACCTGGACGATTCCGATGCCGGCCTGATCCGCTTCCTGATGCGCGAACGGCACGGAACCCCGTTCGAGCACAACGCCTTCCGCTTTCACATCCGGACGCCGATCTTCGTGGCCCGTGAGTGGTTCCGACACCGGATCGGCTCCTTCAACGAGTTCTCGATGCGCTATGCGCGGGCGACGGACGACTTCTACGTCCCCGCACCGGAGGACGTCCGCACCCAGGTCGGCAAGCCGGGGGCGTACTCCTTCGAGCCCGTCCCCGACGACGTGGCGGAGACGACCCGCGAGGAGCTTCAGCAGGTCTACGAGACCGCCTACGCGGCCTACGAGCGGCTGGTCGAGCTCGGCGTCGCGCGCGAGCTGGCGCGGGCGGCCCTCCCGGTCGGCGCCTACACCGAGTTCTACTGGACCGTGAACGCCCGGGCGCTCATGAACTTCCTCTCGCTGCGCAACGCCGAGACGGCGCAGCGTGAGATCCGCCGCTACGCCGAGGCCTGCGAGCGGTTCCTGGCCGAGCGGATGCCGATCACGTACGAGGCGTTCGTGGCCTCGGGTCGCCGCTCGCCTTAGTAGGAGGGCTTGACGAAACGACGGCTGAGCCGCAGGGGCGGCGCTGCTCGCCCCGAGGACGGCGTCCTCAGTCGCGTCGATAGCTACAGCTATCGACGCTCCCTGCGTCCTTGCCTCGGAACGACCATCGCACCCCTGCGACGAGCGACGTTCCGCCAAGCCCTCCTAGATCCCGTTCGACCGAAGTACGGGGCGGTCTTCGCGAGTCTGGGCGTCCCAGAGCATGACCACCCAACCGTCGAAGCGCTTCAGGTCGTAGGCCGCGACCATGCGAACCGTCGTCTGGCGGCCGGAGACGTTGAAGGTGCCGCAGGTCACCCGCGCCTCTCCGTCCTTCATCAGCTTCAGGGTGTAGTAGTCGCCGTCGGAGACGTGGTCGAGGCCCCACGTGGTGAGGACCATCGGCCAGTTGCCCGTCTCGTCGGCTGCGCCGACACCGATAGCGCCCGATGCCCCGTTCTCGCCGTCGAGCTCGACGGTCCGAACGATCGTCATGCCGCTCGTGGAACCCTGGCGCGGCGAGTCGGCGTTGCCCGCGAGGTAGCCGACGAGGAACGCGGTGACGACAACGGCAACGACAAGCACCGCTCTCGGACGCACTCGTCGCGGTCGCTGCCAGGGCAGGTCGCGCGGGCTCGCCGGCGGCGGGGTCACGAGCGTCGGGGACAACTCGGGCGGAGGGTCGGTCTCGAGCAGGAGCTCGTGCACGCGCCGCAGCCGCTCGCGCTCCCGCGGATCGTCGACGCCCTCGAGCAGCTCGTCGAAATCCGGCCGCCTGGTCACAGCCGAAGCTCCTTCCGGTCGGCCTGTCGACCGGTCATTTCAGACGGCCGCGCGGGCAAAGCCCACACGGCCTGAATGAGACATCGCAAGCGACGTCTCACAGGACGTCCTCGAGCATGTCGGCGAGCCGCGCGAGGCCGGTGCGCGTCCGGGTCTTGACCGTGCCGAGGGGGACGTTCAACAAGTCGGCAATCTCGGATTGCGAGCGACCGCCCCAGTACGCGAGCTCGATCACGATGCGCTCGTTGTCCGGCAGCTCGGCGATCGAGCGATGCACGCGCCACGCTACCCAGCCGGACTCGGCGCGATCGGCGGGCGTCTCGTCGTCCGAGCGCTCGTCGGCGCTGTCGACCGGAGGCTCGCGTCTCACGCGGCCGTTGTCGACGATCGCGTTGCGCGCGACCGCATAGAGCCAGGGCGCACCCGGGCCGCGCTCCGGCCGGTAGCTGCGCGCGGCGCGCCAGACCGAGGCAAACGTCTCCTGGACGGCGTCCTCCGCGCGGCCGCGGTCGCCGAGCCGGCGAAGCGCCAGCCCGAACACGGGGCGGGCGTACCGGCGGTAGAGCGTCTCGAACGCGTTTCGGTCGCCCGAGCCGACGCGGGTGATCAGTTCGCCGTCGCTGACGTCGTTGTTCACGCGCTGAATGGTGGCGTCTCCCGGCGCCAGCGGCAAGGCCGCAGCTGTTGCGGTCATAGCCTCAGGGTCTACGGAGGCGCCGCTCGGGCGGATTGAAGCAGGAAGCCGCCGTCGACGACGAGCGTGGCCCCCGTGACGAAATCTGCGTTGGCGAGGAAGACAACCGCCTCGGCGACTTCGTCCGGAGTGCCGATGCGGCCGACGAGCGTCTTTGCCGCGAGGCGCTCGGCCTGATCGGGCTCCACCGCCACCGGTCCCGGCGCGATTCCGCACACGCGCACCTCAGGGGCCAGTGCGCGGGCGAACACGCGGGTCAGCATCGCCTGGGCGGCCTTCGCGGCGCAGTGGGCCGCGAAGGCCGGCCAGGGCTGGTAGGCCGCGACGTCCTCGATCATCACGACGACGCCGCGCGAGTCGCGGAGCAAGGGCGCGGCGGCCTGGGTGACGAAGAAGGTGCCCTTCGCGGTCGCGCCGAGCGCGGCGTCCCAGTCGGCCTCCTCAACCTCCTCGACCGGCTTCGGGATGAAGCCGTCGCCGGCGGCGTTGACGAGCAGGTCGAGCCCGCCGAGACGCTCGGCCGCAGTCGCGACGAGCGTGCGTGCGCCGTCCGCGGTTCTGAGGTCACCGTCGGCGCGTCCGGCGGCGAACACCTCCCACCCGTCGCGCTCGAGCCGTTCGGCGATCGCGGGGCCGATCTGGCCGGTTCCTCCCGTTACAAGGGCTCGCACAACGGAAAGAACTGTAAGGAGTTGTATGGAGTTCTTACGAATTTCAACTTTCCGCGGTGCGCAGCGTCGATTTTCGGGCAGTAAGCAGTAGCGCTTCCTAGAAGGGGGTTCTCGGCACATGAGAAAGGCACTACTGCTTGTCGCATCGATCCTCGGGCTCGCCGCAGCGGCAGTCGCGCTTGCCGCGGTTACGAGGACGGTGGCGATCAAGCCAACCGGGTTCAGCCCGGCCACACGAACGATTCAGACGGGTGACAGCATTCGCTGGCGGAACGACGACACCGTCAACCACCAGGTGGTCGCCGACAACGGCCACTTCGCGTCGCCCGTCCTGAGACCGAAGCAGACGTACACGCGGCTCTTCAACACTTCAGGCACGTTCCGCTACCGGGACGCGTTGGAGCCGGCGGAGCGGGGGACGATCGTCGTCCAGGGCCCGCCGCCGTCGGTCTCGATCGCGGCGTCCCAGGGCACCGTGTTCTACGGCGGGGGAATCCGGCTGACCGGATTCATCTCGTCCGGTGCGACGAACCAGCTCGTCGAGATCTGGTCGAAGCCCTTCGGCCAGTCGTCGCCGGTCAAGGTCGCCGACCTGAGGACGGTCACGGGCGGCGGTTACGACTACTCGACGGTTCCGCGAGCGCTGACCGAGTACTACGCCAGGTGGGGTAGCCGGCAGAGCGTGGTCGTTGCGATCGGCGTTCGGCCGCGCATCACGTTCAACCGCCGTGCGCCGTACTTCATCGTTTCGGCCAGGGCGCAGACACCGATGGCCGGGCGCTGGGTCTACGTCCAGCGGCGTTCGCCTCTCGCGCAGTGGGTGAACGTCAAGAAGGTGCGGCTCGGTGACACGGGCGCGAAGCGGTTCCGCATGACGCTCAAGCGTGGGCGCAACGTCCTGCGCATCTTCATGACGACGAACCAGGCCGGCCCGGGTCTCCTCTGGAGCCACAGCCGGACACTGCTCATCAACAAGCGATAAGGCGTTGAGTGGTAGCTGGGGGAACCTCCCGGTTCCCCCAGACCCCCTCCACTCGTCCGCTTCGCGGACAGGCCGCTACGCGGTCGGAGCGTGGTTATGCTCCGGCCGGCCCCGAAGTCTTCGCAAAGGAGAACGCCTTGGCGACGCTCGCCTTCAACCACGAAGAGATCGTTGCGCGTGCGCTGAAGCCGCGCCTCTACGAGCTCGACGGGATCTCGCGTGAGTCCGTCGAGGCGCACTACAAGCTCTACCAGGGCTACGTCGCGAAGCGGAACGAGATCCTCGGGAAGCTCGGCGAGGTCGATCTCTCGTCGGCGAACCAGGTGTACTCGGAGATCCGGGCGCTCAAGGTCGACCTCACGTTTGCGATCGGCGGGATCAAGAACCACGAGATCTACTTCGAGCACCTCGGAGGCGACGGCGGAGATCCGGACGAGGCGATCGGCGACCTGATCGAGCGTGACTTCGGCTCGGCCGGCAACTGGAAGGCCGATCTGACGGCGACCGGGATGGCGGGCCGGGGCTGGGCGTGGACGGCCTACGACTGGGACGAGGGCCGCCTCTTCAACTACCTCGGCGACACGCAGAACACCTATCCGATCTGGAACGCGACGCCGCTGATCGCGCTCGACGTGTACGAGCACGCGTACTTCCTCGACTACCAGACCGACCGTGCGTCTTACATCGAGGCCTTCTTCGCGAACCTCGACTGGTCGACCGTGAACGACTGGGTGAATGGCTACGCCATTCCCCTCCGATAGGGCTTAGGCCGCCAGCCAGCCGCTGAGCTCGGTGTGCCGCGCGAGCGGCTCGCCGCTCTCGAGCTCGCCGCGCACCTCGCCGACGGTCCCGTAGCGCTCGGCGACCACGTCGTGCGCGTGGATCGTCTCCAGGTTCACCTGCCGCGAGAAGAGGAAGTCGCTGTCGCCGAGCGCGGGGTATGCCTCGAGCGTCCCCTGCAGCGCCAGCCGCACGGAGTCCTCGACGAAGCGCGGTTGGAGATGGGCGTGCTCGACGACGAAGAGCTCGTCGGGGCGCTTGAGCACCTCGTACACGGGTGAGCTCATCGACGATTCCACGATCGAAACGAGCTGCTCGGCGTTGACGCGCTCCTCGCTTCCGACGAAGAGCGTCCCGCGCCCGCGTTGGTTGTGCGTCGCGAGGGGCACGAGCTCGAGGATCCGCTCGACGTCGCCCTCCTCGAAGCCGGCTTCGAGGAGTCGCGAGCTCGCCGCGCCACGGACGAGGCCCTGCGCGCACGGGCACGCATTGATCCCCGTCGCCTCGACCCCGACCACGCGGCGCACGCCGCGATCGCCCGCGGCGGCGATCCCGATCAGCGCGACCATTTCTTGGGTCGGCAGGTTCGTCACCGGCGTGCGGCGCTCGATCGGGTAGCGCGCGACGATCTGCGTCTCGGCGCGGCCGGCGCCCTGCCGCTCGACGATCTGCTCGGCGATGTGCGCCGCCAGCTCTTCGATCAGGAACGCCTCCCCGAGTACGACTCGCTCGATCGCCTCCTCGAAGAGCTCCGGGAAACGCGACATGTGGACGCCCTTCTGCGCGCCGTCGAGGTCGACGGTGCAGTCGATCTCGGCGGCGATCAGCTTCTCGGTCTCGCCGTAACGAATCCGGATCGCCTTCGACAGGCCCTGGACTCCGGCCCGTGACAGGCCGAGGCGGACCTCTGGCTGAGAAGCCTGCAAATCCGCAAGAAAATGGCGGACGTCGGTCATCCGTGCCAACCTAGCACCGCACACGTGGCCCCCAAGTCGTTCGCCCAGCTCGTTTCGCTGGCGTGCCATGACCTCCGGACGCCGCTCGCGACGGCGTCGGGGTTCGCCCGCACGCTCGAGCGGCTGGACGAGATCGGCCAGCCCGCGGACAGGTACGTCGAGATGATCGGCGCCGCCACCGACCAGCTGGCCGAGCTGCTCGACCTCCTCAGCGCCGTGGCCCGCATCGAGGCCGGCCGGTTCGAGCCGCAGCTGCGCCCGGCGGACACGCGGGAGCTCGCCGACGCGGCCGCCGCGCGGATTCAGGACGAGCGTGCTTCGGTCGAGGGCACCGGGGCCGACGTCCGTGCCGATCCCGAGTGGGCCGGCCCCGCGCTCGGTGCGCTCGCCGAGGCCGCCCGACGCCACGGGGGTCTCGACCGGATCATGATCTCTGTCGACGGCCGGGCGGTCTCGATCGCGCCGATCGTGGACAACGCAGGTCAGATCGCCGTGGGCGAGGACCTGCGTGACTTCGCCGCCGCCGTCGGGACGCGGGTGCTGCAGACGGGTGGCGTCCAGCTCGAGCTCGACGGGGAGACGCTCAGGGTCACCTTCCCGGAATGATGCGTAGCTTCCCGGATCACCGATCTACCGGAGCAGGCGCGACAACCGCCGGTCCTTGAGGGTGCGGCCGCCGGTCTGGCACGTCGGGCAGTAATAGATCGTGTGCTCCTCGAAGTCGACCTGCGCGATCGGCGTCTCGCAGACGTGACAGGGCTCCGCGAGCTTCTTGTGGACGCGGTAGGTGCGGTCGTCCTTCGCGCCCCGCTCGCGGAGCTCGAGCCCTCGCGCCAGCTCGGCGCGGATCGCGTCTGACAGCCGTTCCACCTCGTCCTGTGAGAGGTCCTTGGTCAAGGCGTACGGCGAGAGCTGGGCGTGGTGGAGGATCTCGTTCGCCCACGCCCGACCGATCCCCGCCAGCGCGCGCTGGTCGCGGAGGAGCGAATGGAGGCGCCGGGACTCGCCAGCGCAGATCTCCGCGAGGCGGTCGGTGTCGATCGCGTGCGCCTCGGGCCCGAGGTGCTCCAGCTCGGCCTCCGCCTGGTCGGGCGAGAGCAACCAGACGCCGGCCCGCTTCTTCGCCCCGGCCTCGGTGAGGACGAGCTGCGAGCCGCCCTCGAACTCGAGCCGGAAGGCCGGCGTCTTGGGCCCTTTCTCACCCGCGCGCAGGAACTTGAGCCGGCCCGCGGTCATCAGGTGGACGAGGAGCACGAGCTCGCCGTCCTCGGTGGGGAAGAGCAGGCGCTTGCCCCGTCGCTCGACACCTTCGAACCGCTGCCCCTCGAGTGCCGCCAGCGGCGGGTCGTACGTCTTCAGCGTGGCGATGTGCGCCGGGCCGGCCTTCGTGACCGGGAAGCCTCGGACGGGATCGTCCAGCTGGCGGCGCCACGCCTCCATCTCGGGGTACTCAGGCACTAGTGCGCCTCCCAGTGATGCCGCCGGCTTGCATTGCTGGGTGGTGCACTTAGTCTCCGCTCGCCATGGCCGAGCCGATCACGGTAGCCGTCCGCCGCGGCGAGACGGTGGAGGCGCGCCACCGCGTCCACGCGGTCGCCGTCCAGGACGGAACGGTGGTCGCCGAGGCCGGTGACGCCGGGATCGTCACCTTCATGCGCTCGGCCGCGAAGCCGATCCAGGCTCTCCCTCTGACTCGGGCTCTACCCGAGCTCACGGAGGAGGAGCTCGCGATCGCGTCCGCGTCACACCTCGCGCGCACGGAGCAGCTCGAGGCCGTCCGCTCACTGCTCGCGCGAGCGCCTGCCGGCGAGGACGAGCTCGAGTGCGGCGTCGCAGGCGATCCGCCCAAGCCGATCAACCACAACTGCTCCGGAAAACACGCCGGCATGCTCGCCCTCTGTCGCGCGCACGGCTGGGACTCGCGCGGCTACCGCCTGCCTGACCATCCCTGCCAGCGCGCGATGCGAACCGAGGTGGCTCGGGCGGCCGACCTGGAAGAGAGCGAGCTCGAGACTGCGGTCGACGGCTGCGGCGTCGTCACCTTCGCGCTGCCGCTGGAGCGGATGGCGTTGGCGTTCGCGCGACTGGAGCGGCTCGACGGCGGCGACCGGGTCGCGGCCGCGATGCGTGCTCACCCCGCGCTGATCCGTGGGCCCGACTCAGCCGACACGACGCTGATGCGCACCCACGAGGGTTGGATCGCAAAAGGCGGCGCCGACGGGGTCATGTGCGCAGCCGGCCCGCGCGGCCTCGGCGTCGCGCTGAAGGTCGAGGACGGAAGCGGCAGGGCGGTCGGGCCCGCGACGGCCGCGTTCCTCGCGCGCCTCGGCTACCCGGTCGAGAAGCTCGAGTGGGCGCCGGTCGAAAACAGCCGCGGCGAAGTCGTCGGGGAAATTCGAGCCGAATGACACGTGTGGAAAAAAGTATTGGCCCCCTGTGGACGGCGTTGTAGTATCGAGCCGCCGGAGGGGAGCCGGGGGTTACCACAGCCTTGGCTCTCTTCGTGCAGCGGTCGCGAACCTCCCCGTCCCAGCACGAGAAAGCGAGGCCCCATTGCTCACGGTCGACATCTCGCTCCCCGACGTCGAAGAGCTCCACAAGCTCGTCCAGGATGGTCAGGACAAGGGGTTTCTCACCTACGACGAGATCGTCTCGTCGCTCGAGGAAGTCGAGCTGACCAAGGAGCAGGTCGAAGACTTCTACACGTATTTGATCGACCACTCGATCGAGCTGATGGAGGGGGAGCAGCACAAGCACCCTCCGCATGAGCAGCCGGCGCTCGCTGAAGAGGACGCGAACGCAAAGACGCCCAAGCTCGACCTCACGGTCGAGCCTTCGCTCGACTCGCTCCGGCTCTACCTGCGTGAGATCGGCAAGGTGCCGCTGCTGACCGCCGACCAGGAGGTCTACCTGGCGAAGCGGATCGAGCGCGGCGACATGATCGCGAAGACCCAGATGATCGAGGCGAACCTGCGGCTCGTCGTCTCGATCGCCAAGGGTTATCTCGGCCGTGGCCTCTCCTTCCTCGACCTGATCCAGGAAGGGTCGCTGGGCCTGATCCGCGCTGTCGAGAAGTTCGACTACCGCAAGGGCTTCAAGTTCTCGACCTACGCGACGTGGTGGATCCGTCAGGCGGTCACCCGCGCGATCGCCGACAAGGCGCGAACGATCCGGATCCCCGTGCACATGGTCGAGAAGCTGAACAAGGTCGTGCACATCGAGCGCCAGCTCGTTCAGCGGCTGGGGCGCGAGCCCGAGCCCGAGGAGATCGCGGCCGAGCTCGAGATGACGACCGACGAGGTGCGGGAGATCCTGCGCATGTCGCAGCTCCCGGTCTCGCTCGAGAAACCGATCGGCGAAGAGGAGGAGTCCGAGCTCGGCGACTTTGTCGAGGACGACACCGCCGAGTCACCGTTCGACACGGCGTCGCTGACGCTGCGGCGTGAAGACGTCCAGCGGGCGCTCGACTCGCTGCCCGCCCGCGAGCGGCGCGTGATCGAGCTCCGCTTCGGGCTGCTAGGGCATCAGCCGTTCACGCTCGAGGAGGTCGGCCGGGCGTTCGGCGTCACCCGCGAACGCATCCGGCAGATCGAGAACAACACGCTCAAGCGGCTCGAGACGCTGCCCGAGGCCCAGGGCCTTCGGGACGCGTCCGCCTAAGGCGCCGACTCGGCGGCGCCGACCAAAGAGGCGATGCCGGCTTTGCCGGCGTGGCCGTCCTAAACGGCGAGCGAACAAGCCTCGACCAGCCTCAACGGGGTCTGACCCCCTGTGGCCCTGCGGGACGCGTCTGGCTAGGCCGCGTCGGCGTTGTTCTCTTCGACGCGCTCGAGCGGCATGAAGAGCTTGCAGTGCGGGCACTTGACGCCCGCCTGCTCGCTATCCGGTGAGAGCACCTCGGCGTGGAACGCCTTTCCGCAGTGAACGCACGTGGCGTTGTCGACGGCTGACCCCTTAGCCATGCGGCGAAGCTAGCAGCGGTTTCGGGCCCCCCAAGATTTGTGAGCGAAGTCTTACGCCGCCAGGTCCAGCTCGGCGAGCCGGGGAGCTTCGGCGACGAGCACTCTCCGGTGGAGCTGGAGCGCGAGCGCGCCCTCGGGGCGGAGCATTCGCGAGCACAGCTCCACCAGGCGGCGGTAGGGACCGAGGCCGTCGCCGGGCGCAAAAACCGCCTCGGGCGGTTCGCCCGCGAGCTCGGGACGCTCGTCGCGCAGCGCGTCGGAGAGGTAGGGCAGGTTGGCAACGACGAGATCGAGCTCGCCCGGCACCCCGTCCAGCAGGTCGGCACGCCTGACGCTGACCCGGTCACCCAGGCCGTGCCTGCAGACGTTCGCCCGGGCCAGCGCGACGGCCGCGGGGCTCGAGTCGGTCGCCCAGACCCGCGCCTGTGGCGCGCGAAGCGCCAGGGCGACCGCGATCGCGCCCGAGCCGGTGCCGACGTCTGCTACGCGCGCCGGGCGATCGCCGAGCCGTTCCGCCGCGACGTCGACGAGGCACTCAGTCGCCGGCCGGGGCGACATGACGGCGCCGGGCAGCGAGAGGAGGCGGAAGCCGCAGAACGGTGTCTCGGTCATCGACTCAGAGGGCTTGGTCGCCGCCGACGAAGGCCTTCAGGCTCTCGTAGTCCTCGCGGCACGCGAGGCAGCCGGCGAGGTGCGCCCGGAAACCCGGCACGGCCGCCTCGGCGTCCGCACCGGCGAGCTCGAGCTCGACGTAGCGATCGAGCTGGTCGAAGCACTCGTCGCAGCCGATCTCCCGCTCGCCCGGGCCCAGCAGTAGCCCGAGCGCCTGCTTGAGCTCAGGACGTTCCATCAGTCGATCACCTCCAGCCGGTCGCCGAGCTCAGTACGGAGCTTCCGGCGTGCGTCGTGCAGCGTCTTGTAGAGCGCGCCGCGCGTGGTCTCCATCCGCTCGGCGAGGACGTCGATCGGGACGCCGTTCAAGGCCAGCGCGACGAGCACGTCTCGCTGGTGGGGCGTGAGAGCGGTCTCGATGCTGTTCCTGAGGGCGGTCAGGAGCTCGCTTCGCTCGACGTGTTCTTCAGGCCCGACCGCCTCGCTCTCGAACATGCCCCAGCTCTCGGGCTCTAGCGGCACCTCCCGTCCCTGCCACGAGCGCCGGCGCAGCTTCGCCGCCGCCTGGTAGAGCGCGAACTTGTAGACCCAGGTCGTGAAACGACTCTCGCCGCGGAAGTCGTCGAGCCGGGGGAGCACGGACATGAGTGCGTCGTCGGCGGCCTCGAGGGCGATGTCCTCGTGCTCGTTGCCGCGGAGGCTCGGGAGCATCGGGCGCCGCCGTGCCACCTCGAAGCGCGCGGCGCGGAGCAGGAGCGCGTGCAACCGCTCGACGGCAGCCTCTTGAACGGCTCCGCTCGAGCGGAGATCGGCGAGCCACGTACGGGACTCCTCGTCGAGGTGACGACGTGTCTGGGCCACGCGGGTGGCGACAGTAGCAACGCTCATCGCTTCGTACGTGTCGCCGCCCGCGCGGTCCTTACCGCCTAGCGAAAGCGCTTCGGGAATTGAGCGACGATCCCGGTGGACAACATGTCCGCCATGTGCAGCGCCTGCCGGTGGATCTCGTCGTACGCGGCAACGTCGGCCGTCCAGTTGCGCTGGAGGCGGGCCACCGCCTCGCGCGTCGTCAACCGCAGGTGGTCGCGGAGCATGGACCGCGTGTCGCGGAGCTTCCAGCGCGGATTGGCGCGGCTCAGGAACCGAGCGATCTCGTCGGCGTTCGCCTCCCAGCGCTTCTGCGCCGAGGCCACTGCCTGATCGTCGCCCTCCTTGGCAGCTGCGATCAAGCTTGCGGCGATTGTGATGTGCTCCTTCAGGAGCCGGGTCAGCTCGACCCCGGCGGCGCGCCCGTAGTACGGCTTCACGGCGTTGCCGATGTCGACCTGGTTCCGGAGGAGCCGTGCCACCGTCGCGTCGGTGTCCGGGGAGCCCGTCGTGAGGCTGATGATCGCTAGCCGCGTCCAGGTGATGTGGTCCTCCCAGAGCTGGCGCATCCCGTTGCGGAGCTTCAGCTCCTTCGCGGTAACACCGACCGTCACCCGGTGGACATGCCCGGCGTGTCCTTCCGCGGCTCCGCCCTCCGAGGGCGCAAGCGCGCCGACGGCGGCGCCAATCGCGACCAGCCCCGCGGCTGCGAGAACGAAGAGCCTTGATCTGCGGATCATGTTCTTCCTTTCGTCGACTGCATGTCGACGGCGTTGGTGACGCGGCGAGCGATCTTCTTACGGCGTAAGAAGCACGCCGGTGGGGGACACTTAGGGGCGGTATGGAGAAGTTCGACCTCGTGATCGTCGGCGGCGGCCTTGCCTCGGCTCGCGCGATCAAGTCGTATCGCGAATCCGGCGGCGAGGGCTCCATCGCCCTGATCTCGAAGGACGCGACGCTCCCGTACCATCGCCCGCCGCTCTCGAAGAAGTTCCTGCGCGGCGAGACCGACGAGGATCCGCTCGTCGAGGAAGAGGCGTTCTACGCCGACAACAAGGTCGAGGTCAAGCTCGAGACCGCGGTCTCGTCGGTCGACGTTCGCGACCGCGCGCTCGAAGTCGACGGCGACAGGATCGAGTATCGAAAGCTCCTGCTCGCCTCGGGCGCGTGGCCAAAGAGGCTTCCGGTGCCCGGAAACGAGCTGGAGAACGTCTTCACGCTCCGTACCGTCGCGAACTCGAAGGCGATCCGCGAGGCGGCGTCGGGCGCTGAGCGGGCAGTGGTCGTCGGCGCCGGATTCATCGGGATGGAGGTGGCGGCGTCACTGCGCGAGCTGGGGAAGGAGGTGTCACAGATCCATCTCGGCCGCTGGCTCTTCGACCAGCTCGGCGTCGAGCAGCTGAGCGACGAGCTCGCGGCGCTCTACGACAGGAAGGGAGTCAACCTCGTCCTCGGGCACGAGGTCGACGCGTTCCACGGAAACGGCCGGCTTCAGGCCGTCACCACGAAGAATGGACGCCGCCTGGACGCGGACCTTGCCGTCGTCGGCGTCGGTGTCGACCCCGTCACGGACTTCCTCGAGGACAGCGGCATCGAGCTCGAGAACGGCATCGTCGTCAACGAACGGTTCGAGACGAACGTCCCGGACGTTTACGCCGTCGGAGACGTCGCCAACTTCTTCGATCCGCTCTTTCAGCGCCGGCGGCGGATCGAGCACTGGTCGAACGCGAACTACCAGGGGGCGGAGGTCGGCAAGGTGCTCGCCGGCGCGGACGGTGGGTACGACAAGGTCTCGGACTTCTTCACGGAGATCTTCGGGATCACGATCAAGGTCTTCGGCGATGCGAGGCACGACGCGCAGGTCGTGGTCCATGGCTCGCTGACCGAAGGCATGTACGCGCTTTACGGCGACGACGACGGTGAGGTGGTCGGCGCTCTCAGCGTCGGTCAGCCGGAGGACATCGAGGAGCTGTTGAAGCAGCAGATCCGCACGCACGCGCCGCTCAGCGCCGCGGTCACGATCACCTAGCGAGACGAGAGCCGCTCAGGCGACAAACTCGTCCGCGACGGAAAGCGCCTCGTCGAGGATTGCGATCCCTTCGTCGAGCTCCTCGGTGGTGATGTTGAGCGGCGGGCAGACCATGACGACGTTCCAATGTGTCATCAGATAGAGCCCGCGCTCGAGCGCCGCCTTCGCCATCTGAGCCACCGGAGCGAAGGCCTCGCCGGTCGCGTTGAACGGCACGAGCGGCTCTTTCGTCTCGCGGTTGCGGACGAGCTCGACGCCCCAGAAGCAGCCGAGCCCGCGGACGTCGCCAATCGACGGATGCCGCCCGGCGAGGTCGCGCAGCCGCCGCTCGAACTCGGGTCCCAGCTCCGCCGCGTGCTCGACGATCTCTTCGTCCTGGAAAGCCTCGATCGAAGCGACAGCCGAGGCACAGGCGAGGGGATGCCCGCTGTAGGTGAGTCCGCCGGCGAAGTACTTGTCCCGCACCCAGTCAGCGAGCTTCTGCCGAACGATCATCGCGCCGAGCGGGACGTAGCCGGAGTTGATGCCCTTGGCGACGGTGAGGATGTCGGGGACGACGTCCCAGTTCTCGCAAGCGAACCACTTGCCGGTGCGTCCGAACCCCGCCATGACCTCGTCGCAGATCAGGAGGACGCCGTGGCGGTCGCACACCTCTCGGATCGACTGCAGGTAGCCCTCCGGCGGGACGATAATCCCGTTCGTCCCGACTACCGTCTCGAGGATGACCGCGGCGACCTTGTCGGGGCCCTCGTACTGGAGCAGCTCCTCGAGATGCGGGCCGCCGCTGCAGACCGGGCACGGGTCGGGGTGACCGGCCGGACAGCGGTACGTATACGGGTCGAGCATGCGGACGACACCGGGGATCCCGGGCTCGGCGTACCAGCGGCGCGGGTCGCCGGTCAGCGTGATCGCCCCCGCGGTCGCGCCGTGGTAGGAGCGATAGCGGGCGATGATCTTGTGCCGCCCCGTGTACCAGCGCGCCAGCTTGATCGCGTTCTCGTTCGCCTCGGCGCCGCCGCTCGTGAAGAAGGACATGGTCAGGTCGCCTGGCGTCACCTCGGCGAGCAGGCGGCCGAGCTTCGAGCGTGACTCGCTGGCCATCGGCGGGCCGATCGTGCAGAGCTGCTCCGCCTGCTCCTTGATCGCAGCGACGATCTTCGGGTGCTGGTGGCCGAGTGAGAGGTTGACGAGCTGCGACGCGAAGTCGAGGTAGCGCTTCCCGTCGTAGTCCCAGAAATAGCGCCCCTCGCCGCCGGCGACCGCGATCGGGGCGACCGCGTCCTGCACCGACCAGGAGTAGAGGACGTAGCGCTTCGCGTCCTCGACGATCTGCTGCCCGAGCTCCGAATTGGCCTCGACGGTTGCCACGTTTCTAGCGTATAGGTGACCGGGGACAGGTTGAAACCTGTCCCCGGTGTTACGTTAAATCGTCCGCCAATAGGTCCATCAGGAGTCCGTCGTGCCACTCGCCGCCGGGTAGCCGTTCGTACTGTCGCATGACGCCGACGGGCTTGAAGCCGACCTTCTCGTAGGCGCGGATCGCGGCGGTGTTGTCCGCGGCCGGGTCGATCGTCAGCCGGTGGTGGCCGCGCTCGTGGACGAGGTACCGCGCCATCGTTCTCACCGCGTCGGTACCGAGCCCCTGCCCGTGCACTTCCTCCGCGAGGAAGATGTCGATCCCCGCGCTCCGGTACATCGGGTCCTCCTCTTCGTGGTACTCGATCAGCCCGACGATCTCGCCGTCGAGCTCGATCGCGTACGCAACGACGCCCTCGGACCCGTCCTGCTTCGTGCGCAGGTCCGCTTCTTGCGGCTCTCCCCAGCGGGCCGCGACCGACGGCTGCGCCTGGATCTCGGCCATCCGCGGCAGGTCAGCCTCGGACAGCCGCCGGAGCGCGACTCGGTCTCCCTGCAGCATCTCCACTCCGACGCGAGTATCGCGCTAGTCTGGCTCCATGACCGAGCTGCTGGAGAAAGAGAAAGCACAAAGCACCGAGCTGGGCCGTGTCAGCCACTGGATCGGCGGTCAGACGATCGGCGGGGAGTCGGGTCGTAGCGGCCCGGTCTACAACCCCGCGAAGGGCATCCAGACGAAGGAGGTCGACTTCGCCTCCGTCGAGGAGGTCGACCGCGCCGTCCAGGCCGCCAAGAAGGCGCTCACGACGTGGCGCCGGGTCTCGCTCTCCAAGCGTCAGGAGCTCTTCTTCGCGATCCGCGAGCTCGTCCACCAGCGTAAGGACGAGATCGCCGCGATCCTGACCGAAGAGCACGGCAAGGTTTTCTCCGACGCGCAGGGGGAGGTCCAGCGCGGGCTCGAGGTGATCGAATTCGCCTGCGGGATTCCGACCCTGCTCAAGGGTGGCTTCTCGGAGCAGGCGTCGACCGGCATCGACGTCTATTCGATCCGGCAGCCGCTCGGCGTGGTCGCCGGCATCACGCCGTTCAACTTCCCGGCGATGGTGCCCATGTGGATGTGGGCGCCAGCGATCGCCTGCGGCAACAGCTTCGTCCTCAAGCCGTCCGAGAAGGACCCGTCCGCGGCGAATTTCGTCGGCCAGCTGCTGCAGGACGCGGGTCTCCCTGACGGCGTCTTCAACGTCGTCCACGGCGACAAGGTCGCCGTCGACGCGATCCTCGGACACCCGGACATCGCCGCGGTCAGCTTCGTCGGCTCGACGCCGATCGCCCGCTACATCTACGAGACGGGGACGAAGCACGGCAAGCGCGTTCAGGCGCTCGGTGGAGCGAAGAACCACATGATCGTCCTGCCCGACGCGGACATCGACATGGCCGCCGACGCCGCCGTCAGCGCCGCCTACGGCTCGGCCGGCGAGCGGTGCATGGCGATCTCGCACGTGGTTGCCGTCGGCGAGGCCGGGGACAAGCTGGTCGACGCGATCAAGGAGCGCGTGCCCAAGATCAAGGTTGGGGACGGGACGGAGCCCGGCGTCGAGATGGGCCCGCTCGTCACCCGCGAGCACCGCGACAAGGTCGCGTCCTACCTCGAGTCCGGCCCCGCGCAGGGCGCGACGCTGGTCGCCGACGGCCGTGAGACGTCGCCCGACGGCGACGGGTTCTTCCTCGGTGTCTCGCTGCTCGACAACGTCACGCCGGAGATGGACGCCTACAAGGACGAGATCTTCGGGCCCGTGCTCGGAGTCACGCGCGTCGACACCTACGACGAGGCCGTCCGGATGGTGAACGAGAACCCGTACGGGAACGGCACCGCCATCTTTACCCGCGACGGCGGCGTCGCACGCCAGTTCGAGTTCGACGTGCAGGCCGGCATGGTCGGGATCAACGTTCCGATCCCGGTGCCCGTCGCGTACTACTCCTTCGGCGGCTGGAAGCAGTCGCTCTTCGGCGACCGGCACATCTACGGGCCCGAGGGGATCGACTTCTACACCCATGGTAAGGTCGTCACCTCGCGCTGGCCCGATCCGGCGACCAGCAAGGTCGACCTCGGCTTCCCGCAGACGCGCTGATGCTTCGACGCCGCTCAACAGTCGAACGCTGGGCCGACGAGGCCATGGACGCCTCCCCGCTCGTGCGCGGCATCACCGTTGCGTTCGCCGTCGCCGGGCTCCTCGCCCTCACGTACCTGGCGAGGCGGAACCTGTGGCGGGCGCTTGCCGTCTTCGCCGACGCCGTCGAGGAGGCCGCGGACACGGTCGAGGACGCCGCCGAAGACGTCAGGGACGCCGCGCGCGCCCGAGCAGAGGCTGCCGAAACCGGCTAGCGGCAGCGAACCGTAGGGTTGTCTCGTGGCGGTCTGCGCTTCTTGCGGGCAAGAAAACCCTGAGGTTGCGCGGTTCTGCCTCGCTTGCGGACTGCCGCTGCAGCAGGACTCCGCGGCGCCGCGTGAGGAGCGCCGTGTCGTCAGCGTCATCTTCGTCGACATGGTCGGGTTCACGTCGCTGGCCGAGCGACTAGACCCCGAGGACGTCCAGGCGAGGCTTCGGCCGTATCACGACGCCGTTCGCAGCGAGATCGAGTCCTTCGGCGGCGTAGTCGAGAAGTTCATCGGCGACGCGGTCGTCGGCATGTTCGGCGCTCCGGTCGCCTACGGCGACGACGCCGAGCGGGCGGTCCGGGCTGCGCTCGCCGTCCGGGACACGATCGCGGCAATGGACGAAGCCGACAAGCGGCTCGAGCTGAAGGTCCGCATCGGCGTCAACACGGGCGAGGCGCTCGTGATCGTCGACGCGAGGCCGGCGCTCGGGGAGGCGATGGTCACGGGCGACGTCGTCAACACCGCCGCGCGGCTCCAGGGCGCGGCCCCGGTCGGGGCCGTCCTCGTCGGCGAGGAGACGTACCGCACAACCAAGGACGCGATCCTCTACGCGCCGAGTCCGGACATCGAGGCGAAGGGGAAAGAGAATCCGGTGCCTACCTGGGTCGCGCTCGACGAGGCGCGGTCGCCGGGAGATCGTCCCCTCCGCGGCCCACTCGTCGGCCGGCGTCACGAGCTCGACGTCATCCGCGGAACCTGGGAGCGGGTCGCCTCCGATCGGCGACCTCACCTCGTCACGATCATCGGTCCAGCTGGGGTGGGGAAGACGCGGCTCGCCAAGGAGTTCGGGGCGATGGTGCACGAGCGCGGCGGCCGAGTGGTGCCCGGGCGCACGCTCCCATACCGCGAGAGCACGGCGTACTCGGCGCTCGCCTTCCAGCTCAAGCAGCTCTGTGGGGTCTTCGAGACCGACAGCGTCGAGGTCGCGTCGAAGAAGCTCGAGGACTCGGTCGCGAGGCTGATTCCGCCCGCCGAGGCGAGTGACGTCGCCAAGCACCTCGCGATCGTCCTCGGACTCGATCCCGCCGGGACGATCGCCGACCGCGAGAGCCTCTTCGCCTCGATCCGTAGCTTCATCGAGGCGGTCGCGGCGGACCAACCGACGATGCTCGTGTTCGAGGACCTCCACTGGGCGGACGTCGCGCTCCTCGACCTCGTCGAGCTGCTTGCCGCGCGCCTCCGCGACCTTCCGGTGCTCCTGCTCGTGCTGGCCCGTCCCGACCTGTTCGACATCCGCCCGGGCTGGGGCGGCGGGCTGCTCGCGCACACCGCGCTGCCGCTGGGGCCGCTGGAGGCCACCGACGCAGCCGGCCTCGCCACGCATCGACTCGCCGAGAGCGGCGCCATGGAGAGCATCGAGCGGGCCGCAGACCTCGCAGCGATCGCCGACGGCAATCCGTTGTTCATCGAGCAGCTCGCGGCCGCCGTCGCGGAATCTGGCGACCGCTCCGCTCCGCTTCCGACGACGGTTCGCGAGATCATCGCGGCGCGGCTCGACGCGCTGCCGCGGCGCGAGCGCTCGGTGTTGCTGGACGCCGCCGTCGCCGGCCGCGTTTTCTGGCGTGGCGCCCTCGAGCGGATGCTCGCCGAACCGGACGGTCTCAGCGAGACGCTGGCCGAGCTCGAACGTCGTGAGCTGATCGCGCGCCAGAAGGTCTCCGCGTTCGAAGGTCAGCAGCAGTACACGTTCAACCACGTGCTCGTCCGTGATGTGGCGTACGAACTACTGCCGCGTGCGGCGCGCCGCGACCGCCACCGTGAGGCGGCGCTCTTCTTCGAGGAGGTCGGTAACGAGTCGGGTGAGGTCGTTTCGGCGCTCGCGCGTCACTGGCGCGACGCCGGCGAGCCGGCGAAGGCCGTCGACTACTTCGTCGCGGCGGCCGAGGTCGCCGAGCACGGCTGGGCGAAAGAGCGCGCAGCGGCGCTTTACCGCGAGGCCCTGCAGCTCGTCCCGGAGACCGATGGCGACCGGCGGCGACGGCTCACACTCAGCATCGCGCTCGCGGAAACGGCGACGTACCACGTCGCCGACGCACGCCTCCTCGGACGCGACTAGAGGGTTCCGTGAAACCCTCCGGTTTAGACCGGGGGGAAATCGGCGGGCGTGACGTCGCCCGCGATCTCGTGCAACCCCTCGATCGTGTGGGCGCCCAGTCGCTTGGAGTGCTCGAGGACGATCTCCTCGTTCGGCGCGCCGTAGACGCAGTACGTCCGAACGTTGCCCTCGCCGTCGACGACGACGTGGCTGTGCTCCCACGTGATCTCAGGGAAATCCCCTTCGACGAGCTCGCGCGACCGCCGGCCCACGTTGGGCATCTCCTCCTCGCCAATCGAGAAGCGACGGACGATCAGGTAGCGCGCCATGCGACGCATCGTAGACATCCGCGCTTGGGCCTGGCTTCCTGAATTGGTCAGAAGCGCGCCCTATCTTGGGGCCAGATGCCGCACCGCCAGCCCTACTGGGCTCGTTTGCTCAGCACGAAGGCGGCCGCCGCCGAGAGCGCGACCAGGACGAGGGCGAGGCCCGCCAGCAGCCACCCCGAAACACCCTGGTCCGCACTTCGCTCGGGCGGAACCCAGCCGAGGAACCCCGTGATCTCGAATCGCCGTGCCCCCGCGCGACCCGGGATCCGCCAATGCTTGACGAGCCGGGGATCGCGCTCCCCGGCCCCCGCCGTCGGCGGGGGTGGATCGCCCGTCGCCACCACGCGCATGTCGTGCCAGGTGCGGGTCTTGCCGGCCGGAACGCGGATGAACCGCCGCCCGGCGGGATCGTGGATCACCACCGGCGTGGCGCTCAGGTTGCTGAGAAGGATCTGATCCCCGAGCACGCCGCGTGCCCGCAAGCCGAGGACGTTCGGCTCGATCGCCGACACGGTGGCGATGTAGCCGGTGTGCGTCGGTGCGCCGGGCTCGTGCGCGGCAGCCCGCAGCGGCGCTGCCAGCGCGAGCAGCGCGACGGTGACAGCGACGACGCTCCTACGCGACCGCGGGCTCCGCCTTCAGCTCCTCGCCGAACTTGGCCCGCGCCACGAACTGCCCGATCCCCGGCGACGCCACCAGCTCATCGTTCTCGACGAGCACGTTCCCTCGGAGGAGCACGACCTCCGGCGAGCCCGTCACCTCGGTGCCCTCGTAGAGGTTGTAGTCCACCCGCGAGTGGTGTGTGGACGCCGAGATCGTCAGCTTCTTCTCGGGGTCGAAGACGACGATGTCGGCGTCGGACCCGACTGCGATCGTTCCCTTCCGCGGATAAAGCCCGAACAGCTTCGCCGGGTTCGTCGCGAGCAGCTCGACCATCCGGTTGAGCGAGATCCGCCCGGAGCGGACACCGAACTCGTGGATCATGTGCAGCCGGTTCTCGAGGCCCGGCCCGCCGTTCGGGATCTTCGAGAAGTCGTCCTGGCCGAGCGTCTTCTGCCCGTCCCAGTTGAAGGCGCAGTGGTCCGTCGAGATCGCAGAGAGTGTGTCCGTCCGGACGGCGTTCCACAACACGTCCTGGTTCGCCTTGTCTCGCGGCGGTGGGGTGTAGACGTACTTCGCGCCCTCGAAGTTCGGCCGCTCGAGGAACGTGTAGTCGACGAAGAAGTACTGCGTGCACGTCTCGCCCCAGACGTTCCAGCCCTTCTCGCGGGCGAGAGCGATCGGCTCGACCGCCTCCTGGCAGGAGACGTGGACGACGTAGAGCGGCGAGCCCGCCACCCGCGCCAGCTGGATCGCCCGGTTCGTCGCCTCGCCCTCGGTCTCCGGCGGCCGTGTCAGCGCGTGGTACTTGGGCTCGGTCTTCCCCTCAGCGAGCGCCTCCTTGACGAGCACATCGATCGCGTCGCCGTTCTCTGCGTGAACCATCACGAGCGCCCCGGAGTCGGCAGCCACCTGCATCGAGCGGAACAGGGTCTCGTCGTCCACCATCAGCGCGCCCTTGTAGGCCATGAAGAGCTTGTAGGACGTCACGCCCTGGTCTGGCAGCGACGCGAGCTCCTCGAGCGTCCCGCCCGTGTTCAAGTCCGTGATCGCCATGTGGTAGCCCATGTCGATCACCTGCTTGCCGTTGGCCTTCGAGCGCCACTCGTCGAGTGCCTCGGCGAACGTCGCCCCCTGCGGCTGGATCACGAAGTCGACGTGACAGGTGGTGCCGCCGAACGCGGCCGAGGTCTGCCCCGACTCGACATCGTCGATCGTGACGGTGCCGCCGAACGGCATGTCCAGATGCGTATGCGGATCGACGCCGCCGGGCAGGACGTACTTGCCGGCGGCGTCGATCACCTTGTCCGCCTCGACGTCGAGCGACTCGCCGATGAGGGAGATCCGCTCGTTCTCGATGAAGACGTCGCCGACGTAGTCGTCGGCCGCCGTGATCACCCTGCCGCCTCTGATCAAAACCGACATGTCAGGGTCTCCTTTCTCACGTGGCTCGCACGAGCGTACGTCTGGCGTGATGCGTCTGCAACCGCGAGGAAAGGAGGGGCCGGCTTAGCCGGCCCCGTTGACGTTCAGAAGAACATAAGGAGGGGGCTACCGGGGGAAACCCGGTTTCCCCCGGTTTCTACGCGCCGCCTTCGGTTACTTCAACCGTCTCCTTCTGCCAGCCCTCGCCGTTGACGTCGACGTCGTCGTCCTTGAGCTCGTTGACGGCGTCCTCGGCGATGTCGGTCCGGTACGCGTCGTCCGTCGCCGGCGTCTTGATCACCTTGCCGCTGACGGCGATCTCGTTCGTGATGTCGAACGACTCGGGATCCATGATCCCGATGCCGTTCGGGGCCGGCCAGATCAGCGCGTTGATCTCGTTCAGCTGCCAGCGCTGGTGGCCTTCTCCGAGCGTCGGGCCGTTGTCGAGCACGATCCGCAGGCAGTCCTCCGGATTGTCCCGACAGTAGACCCAGCCGCGGAAGCTCGCCTTCAGGAACCGCTTCGCGATGTCCTGGTTGTCCTCGTCCTCGATCCAGTCGGCGCGGACGAAAACGCCGTCCTCGAGTGCGCCTGTGCCGAGGTCCGACATCTTCATCACGTTTAGATCGGAGATCTGGTACAGCTGGCCGGTCTTCGGGTTCTTCGTCTCGAGCACCTGGGCGAGCTCGTTGTAGGTCATCGCCGCCGCGGCGTCGATCTCCCGGTTCAAGAAGAGGTTCATGTCGAACGGCTGCTTGACGATCTCGGCGTCCTTCTGCGGATCGATGCCGTTCTTGTTCAGCGCCGCGAAGAGCTTGTGCTCGTTCCCACCGAGCCAGACGCCGACCTTCTTGCCGCGCAGATCGGTGATCTCCTCGAGCCCGCTGTCGGCCCACGTCACCTCGGTCATCCCAGAGCGGGTGAAGACCTGCGCGATGTTGACGATGTCCTGCCCCTTGTCCCTGGTCGCGAGCAGGCTGTCGAGCCAGTCGATGCCGAACTCGGCCTGGCCGCCCAGCACGACCTGCTCGGGGACGATGTCGGGTCCGCCGGGCCGGATCGTCACGTCGAGATTCTCGTCCTCGTAGAAGCCCTGATCGAGCGCGGCGTAGTAGCCGGCGAACTGTGCCTGCACGACCCACTTGGACTGGAGCGTGATTTTGTCCATGTCGCCGTCGCCGCCGCCGTCATCGCCGCCACACGCCGTCAGAGCGAGGGCCGCGACGCCCAAGAGCGCGGCGACTACGAGCCACCTGCTTCGCCTCATCCACTTCCCCTTTCCATGCCTCTGTGGTTGCAGTTCACTCCGCCCTTCCCCTGGTCGAGGGATGCCAGCCCATCGTAAGGCGCTCGACCGCGGCGACGGCCGCATAGAACGCGATCCCGAACACGCTCGCGACGACGATCGCCGCCCACGCCTCGGTGAACGCGAACACACCCGCCTGCCGCTGGATCTCGACGCCCAGTGCGTCCAGCGAGCCGCCGAACCAGTCACCCACGATGGCTCCGATCATCGCGAGAACCGTGGCGACCTTCAACCCGGTGAAGATGAACGGAAGCGCGTTCGGGATCCTGACGCGCCGGAAGATCTCGAACTCCCCCGCGGCATACGACCGCATCAGCTCGATCTGTTGCGGGCGGACCGACGTCAGTCCCCGCAGGGTGTTCACCAGCACCGGGAAGTAGCAGAGCACGGCCGCGATCACCATCTTCGAGAGCTGGCTCAGCGTCCCGAACCAGTTGTTGGTGATCGGGGCGAAGGCGATGATGGGGATCGCGTTCGCGGCGATCGCGAAGGGCATCAGCGCCGTCGCGAGTGGGCGCCACCTGGCGAGCACGAGCGCGGTGAGGATGCCCATAGAGCAGCCGATCACCCAGCCGCCGAACGCCTCCTCGAACGTGAACCACCCCGCGCTCCAGAGCGTCTCGTGCTCCGTCCAGAGCGTCCGGGCGATGTCGGAGGGCGGCGGCAGCAGGAACTCCTGGATGTCGAGCCCGCGCACGAGCCCTTCCCAGAGGGCGATGCCGGCGACGAAGACGACGACCGCAGGGGCCCAATCCCGAAAGCTGCGGCCGACCCGCCCGGCCAGGGTGCCCCGCGGGATCGGCTCGACGACCGTGCTCATTAGAGACGCTCCTCGGCGACGATGAAGTCCTCCTCGCCGGTCGGCGTCGGCTCCTCGACGTCGAAGCCGCCGCCCTTGCGCAGCAGGCGGCGGACCTCGCGGATCAGTTCGGCGAAACGAGGCTCCTCGCGCGTCTCCGCCGTGCGAGGCTGCGCCAAGTCGACGTCGACGATCCCGACGATTCGCCCCGGCCGCGCCGACATCACGACCACCCGCGTGGAGAGAAAGATCGCCTCCGAGATCGAGTGCGTGACGAAGACCACCGTGCTACCGCTCGCCTCCCAGATCCGCAACAGCTCCAGGTTGAGGCGCTCGCGCGTCATCTCGTCGAGCGCACCGAAGGGCTCATCCATGAGCAGGAGCGCCGGATCGAACGAGAGCGCCCGCGCGATCGAGACGCGCTGCTGCATCCCACCCGAGAGCTGCCAGGGGTGATAGTTCTCGAACCCGGCGAGCTCCACGAGCTCGACGAGCTCCTTGACGCGCTGCGCGCGCCGGCGCCGGTCCCAGCCCATCAGCTCGAGCGGCAGCGAGATGTTCTTGGCCACAGTCCGCCAGTCGAAGAGCACGGCGTCCTGAAACACGATCCCGTAGTCGCGTCCCAGCCGCGCCCGGTGCGCAGTCTGGCCCTTGACGGTGACCTCGCCGCGAGTGGGCTGGATCAGGTCGCCGATGATCCGCAGGAGCGTCGACTTGCCGCAGCCGGAGGGCCCGATCAGGGAGACGAACTCGCGCTCGCCGATCTCGAGGTCGATCCCCTCGAGCGCGACGACGCCGCCGCCCTGCCCGAACTCCTTCGCGACTCCGGAGAGCGAAACCACACTCATGCGATGTGCTCCGGCGCCCGGCGCACGACGATCCGCTCCACGACCACCACGATCAGGAAAAACGCGATCCCGAGCAACGCTGCAATCAGGTTGGTCGCCCACAGGCTGGGCGGCGACGTGGCGTAGTACTGGTTGAAGTTGAGGATCGCGCCGCCGAGGCCGTCCTGGATCGAGGCGGGGAGCTCACCGATGATCGCGCCGACCACGCTGGCCGTCGCCGCGATCTTGAAGGCGGCGAAGAGGTAGGGAAGCGAGGTCGGAAGCTTCACCTTCCACAGGATCTGGAGCGGGCTCGCGGCGTAGGCGCGCATCAGCTCGAGCGCGCGCGGGTCGGCCGACGTCAGGCCTCGAAGCGTGTTGATCGCGACCGGGAAGAACGTCAGGTAGGCGGAGATCACGGAGACCGAGAACCAGTCGGGGAACCCGCGGCCGCCGAGCCAGACCACGACCATCGGCGCGATCGCCAGGATCGGGATCGTCTGCGACGCGACGATGTACGGGAGGAAGCCGCGCTGGAGGAGGCGCGAATGGGCGAGGACCACGCCGAGCGCGAAGCCGATCGACGCGCCGAGCGCGAAACCCACGGCCGCTTCCTTGGCCGTGAAGAGCGCGGCGTCCCACAGCACCTCGATCAGCATCGGCCCGTTGCGTCGCGAGGGCTCGAAGAGCTGGCCGACGATGTCGTGGAGATGGGGCAGGGTGCGGTCGTTGACGACGAACGCGCCGAGCTTGAGGCCGGTCGTCTCACCGACCCATTTGAAGGCCTCCCAGAGCACGCAGAGGATGGCGAGCACCGCGGCCAGCATTCCCACGCGCTTGAGCGCCATCACGACCATCGCCGACGTTTACCACGTTAGGCTCGAAAGCGTGGCACTGGATCCGATCAGGACGGTGGCCGAGCTGAAGGAGCTCCGCGAGCTGACGGGCAACGAGGACGGCGCCCAGCGGGTTGCTTGGACGGACACGTGGGTGCGGGCCCAGGAGTGGATGGCGTCGAAGCTGGAGGCGACCGGGGCCGAGCCGGCCTTCGACGAAGCCTGCAACCAGTGGTGGACGCTGCAAGGCGCCTCCGACAAGGAGCTCGTGATTGGCGGCCACCTTGACTCGGTGCCGAACGGCGGCTGGCTCGACGGCGCGCTCAACGTCGTCGCCGGCTCCGAGGTCTTTCGGCGGATCGCGGACGAGGGTAAGCCGCCCGTCACCGTCCGGCTGGTCAGCTGGGCCGACGAGGAGGGTGCGCGCTTCGGGCGCTCGCTCTTCGGCTCGAGCGCCGCCGCCGGCTCGATGAAAGACCAGGACGAGCTGCGGCAGCTGACCGACCGGGACGGGGTCTCTCTCGCCGACGCGATCGGCGCCCACGGCGTCGATCTCGACCGCGCAACCGATTCGAGCAAGCAGCTCGAGAATGCGGCCGCGTACCTCGAGCTCCACATCGAGCAGGGGCCCGTGCTCGAGTCCATGGACCTGCCCCTGGGCGCGGTGCTCGGCACCTACGGCGTCGAGCGGCACCGCGTCACGTGGCGCGGTCAGGCCGCGCACGCCGGCTCCACACCGATGGACCAGCGCCGCGACGCGCTCGCCGGCGCCGCGAGGCTCGCGCTCGAGCTCAGGGAGATCGCGGCGCGGACCGGGGACGGCGCGGTGTGCACCTCCGGCGACGTCGTCTGTCATCCGGGGATCGTCACGTCGGTCGTCGAGACCGCGGAGCAGCTGCTCGACCAGCGCCACCTCGATGCCAACCAGCTCGCGGCGCTGCTGGAGGACGCCAAAGAGTCGTGCCGCCGCTTCGCCGACGAAGAGCGGATCGAGGTCGAGTTCGAGCGGATCTGGAACATCGAGCCGATCCTCTTCCACGACCAGCTGATCCAGTTCGCGGACGAGTCGATCCAGGAGGTGGCGGGGCAGTCGCACCGCCTGCCGAGTGGGCCGCTGCACGACGCCGCCGAGGTCTCGCGGGCCGGCATCCCGACGGTGATGGTGTTCGTCCAGAGCCTGCGCGGGCTCTCGCATACGAAGCTGGAGGACACGAAGGAGGAGCACCTCGAGCTCTCCGTTCAGGCGCTCGACCGCCTCGCCTCCAAGACCGTCGACTGGCTCTCCTAGAGGCTCCGACACGATGAAGGAACCTCTCCTCGAACGGGGCACGCTCGACGCTCAATTCGTGCGCGCCTGGACCGCGGCGCTTCTCGCCGGCGGCGGCGTGCTGCTCCTGCTGATGGCCGGCTTCGCCGCGATCGGCCTGCTGGTCCTCTACATCCTCTCCGGCTCCGAATAGCGAACCGGTCGGCCGAGCCGCTCGCGGTCGCCGCAGAGGAGAGCGATCGTCGCGCCGGCCACGACCACAAATCCGGCGAGAACGAAGACGTCGGCGAGGTTGAACTCGATCGGGGCGACCTCGATCGGGTTCGGGACGCCGGGCCAGAAGGCGAGCGAGATCAGGTTGCCGCCGGCTCCTCCGAGGACGGCGCCGCCGCCGATCGCCATTGTGACTGAACGGGTAGCGAGGATGGCGGCGGCCCAAACGACCGAGAGCACGACCACGACGAAGAGGTAGGCCGCCGACCGCTCGTGGAGGTACCCCACGCCGGCCCCAGTCTTATGGGCGAGGTCGACGGCGGCGAGCAGCGTCGCCTTCCCGGCGAGCGCCAGCCCAGCGCGAACCATGTGACCAGCCTACGCCCGACACCGCGCGCCGGGGCGTTGGGGTCAGGTCTTGCAATGCAGCTGCGCCCCAGCCAGCTCGTGTTGCAGTGCAAGACCTGACCCCCATCGAGCGACGGGAACGCATGAGCTGTTCAATGTCTACGATAGTCGGACCAGTGCGACGCCGCCGGCCAATAGGACGACGCCGGCGATGCGCAGAGCCGTGATCGGCTGCTCCTCGAAGCCGACCCAGCCGAAATGGTCGACGGCGAGCGACGCGATCGCCTGCCCGGCGAGGATCAGCGCGACGAGCGTGGCCGCGCCGAGCTTCGGCGCGGTGACGATCGAGCCGAGGACGTAGAACGCACCGAGCAGGCCGCCCGTCCAGACCCACCAGGGCGCGTCGCCGGCACGGTCCGGCCAGCCCCGGGCGGCGACCAGCACGGCGATGAAGAGCGCGAACGCACCGACGACGAACGAGACGAACGCCGCCCGCACGGATCCGCCGACCCACTCGGCGAGCTGCGCGTTGATTCCGAACTGGATCGGCAGCATCGCTCCGGCGGCGAGAGCGAAGAGCAGGTAGCCCCAGATTGCCACGGCGGAGATTTCAAGGGAAAATGTTGCTTTCCCTGCCCGCGCTTCAGGAGGCCACATGCTCACGTTCGGTGTCACCGTCCTCCCCGATCCGCCGTCGTCTCGGTTCTTCGAGCTGATCGAGCTGGCCGAACAGCACGGGTTCGAGTACGCGTGGACCTACGACTCCCACATCCTCTGGCAGGAGTCGTACGCGACTCTTCCCCTCGCCGCGGCGCGCACGAACAGGATCAAGCTCGGCCACTTCGTGACGAACCCGGGCATCCGCGACCCGACGATCACGGCCAGCTGGTACGCGACGATGCAGGACCTCTCGAACGGCCGGATGGTGATGGGCATCGGCCGCGGGGACTCGTCGCGCAGAGTCGTGGGCCTGAAGCCGGTGCGGGTGGCCGAGTTCGAAGCGCGCTGCCAGATGATCAAGGACCTGATGAACGGCCGAAAGGTCGACTGGAACGAGAAGGAGCTCGAGCTCACGTGGGCCCGCAAGGAGCTGCCTGAGATCCCGATGTGGATCGCAGGCTACGGCCCGAAGGCGCTGGCCGTCGCGGGGCGGGTCGCGGACGGCGTGATCATCCAGCTCGCCGACCCCGTGATCATCCAGTGGATCATGGACGTGGCGCGGAAGGCCGCCGAGGAGGCCGGCCGCGATCCGGCGGAGCTGAAGTGCATCGTCGGCGCTCCGAGCCACATCACGGACGACCTCGCCGACGCCCGAGACCAGGTGCGGTGGTTCCCGGCGATGGTGTCGAACCACGTCATGGACCTGATCGAGAGGTACGGCTGGGAGTCGGACATCCCCGAAGCGCTCACCGACTACGTCAAGGCGCGGAAGTTCTACGACTACAAGGACCACAGCCGCGTCGGCGCCGCGCACGGGGAGTTCGTCACCGACGAGATCTGCGACCGCTTCTGCGTTCTCGGGACGGCCGAGCAGGCGGCCGATAAGCTCCGCGAGCTCGAGTCGGTCGGCGTCGACCAGTTCAACATCTACCTGATGACGCACAGCCAGGAGGAGACGCTCGCCGCGTACGGCGACCAGATCATTCCGCAGTTCGCGGGTGTGACCGCGTAGCCATGGCCGAAGAAGTTCCGATCCAAGGCACTGCAGCGACGGCCAAGATCCGGAGCCCGGTCTGGGTTGCGGTGCTCGCGTTCGTCACGATCGGCATCTACACCATCTTCTGGTGGTACTTCATCCACCGCGAGCTCCGCGACTACGGCCGCGCGAAAGGCACCGACGAGCTCGGCACCAGCCCGGGCAAGTCCGTGCTCGCGGTCACGCTCGGAGCGCTGATCATCGTTCCGGCGATCATCGGCATCGTCAACGGCTTCAAGCGGGTGCAGGCGGCACAGCGGCTGAACGGCCTCGAGCCGATCAACGGCTGGATCGGGCTGATCCTGATCGTCGTCATCTTCCCGGCGTTCTACGGGTACATGCAGAGCGGGCTCAACCCCGTCTGGCGGGCGCAGGCCGAAGGGACCGCTTAACGCGAACGCAATAACGCAGGCGCCCGAGCGGCGTCTCTACCTGTTGTGGAAGCGGCGAAGCCGCTGATCGCGCTCATCGGGGTGGCCGTCTGCGCCGGGGGAGCAGCCGCGCAGCCGGCCGCCCTGACTTCGGGTGGGACGCACGGCCTGATCAAGACGGCGCGGGGCTTCTCACCGTCCTCTTAGCCTCGTTCCGCACAATGCACGCGTGAAGATCCTCGTCGTCGACGACGAACGCGCGGTCCGCGATTCCCTCCGCCGTGCGCTCGAGCTCCAGGGCTACGAGGTCGAATTAGCGAGCGACGGGACAGAGGCGCTCGAGCGGCTCGCTGCGAATGGGCAGCCGGACGCCGTCGTGCTCGACATCCTCATGCCCGGCATGGACGGGCTTGAGGTCTGCCGGCAGATCCGGCGGCGCGGGAACGGCGTGCCGGTGCTGATGCTCACCGCCCGCGACGCGGTCGGCGACCGGGTCGAGGGGCTCGACGCCGGCGCGGACGACTACGTCGTGAAGCCGTTCGCCCTGGAGGAGCTGCTCGCGCGCATCCGCGCCATGCTCCGCCGATCGTTGCCGTCGACCGACGGTGTGCTGCGTTTTGCCGACCTCGAGCTCGACACGGGTACGAGGGAGGTCCGGCGGGGCGGTGACGAGATCGCGCTGACCCGAACGGAGTTCAACCTGCTCGAGCTCTTCATGGTCAACCCACGGCAGGTGTTGACTCGCTCGATCATCTTCGAGCGCGTCTGGGGCTACGACTTCGGGTTCGCGTCGAACTCGCTCGACGTCTACATCGGCTACCTCCGGCGCAAGACCGAGGCCGGCGGGAAGACGCGGCTGATCCAGACGGTCCGCGGCGTCGGTTACGCACTGCGGGAAGCATGAGTTTCCGAGTCCGTTTGACTCTCGTCGCCGCCGCGGCGGTCGCGCTTGCGGTCGTCCTCTCCTCGGCGGTCGTCTACGTCGTCGTCCGCGACGAGCTCCGCGACGAGGTCGACGCGGCGCTTGAAGAGCGTGCCGTGGAGATTCAGCACGCGCCGTTCCGCGGGCCGCTTCCGGAAATCGGCGATCCGCGGCTCGGAGGCGCCGGCGGGTACTTCCAGATCGTGACCGCCGGCGGGGCCGTGCGACGGCCGCGGGGCGCCGACATCCCGATTCCCGTCTCGGATCGCGTGCTCGACGTCGCCCGCGGCGAGACCGACCCGTTCTTCACCGACACGACGATCGCGGACACCCACGTACGCGTGCTCACCTTCCCGGTGGGTCTTGGCGTCGCCGTGCAAATTCTCCGCCCCCTCGACGAGGTCGACAACACCCTCGAGCGGCTGAGGACGTTCCTGATCCTGATCTCGCTGGCCGGAATCGGCCTGGCGGTGGCGCTCGGACTGCTCGTCTCGCGGGCGGCAATCGCGCCGGTCGCGCGGCTGACCCGAGCCACCGAACGTGTCACGGAGACCGGCGACCTCTCCGAGCGGATCGACGCCAGCGGCCAGGACGAGCTGAGTCGCTTGGCCGGAAGCTTCAACGCGATGCTCAGCGCGCTCGAAGAGTCGACCCAGGCGCAGCGGCAGCTCGTCGCCGACGCCTCACACGAGCTTCGGACGCCGCTGACCAGCCTCCGCACGAACTTCGAGGTCCTGATGAGCGATCGCGAGCTGGAACCCGAGGAGCGCCGGCGGCTGCTCGACGACGTCGTCGAGCAGATCGGCGAGATGACGACGCTGATCGCAGAGCTGATCGAGCTCGCCCGTGGCGACCAGCTGCCCAGCGAGCTGGAGGACGTCCGGCTCGATCTCGTCGCCCAGGACGCGGTCGAGCGGACACGCCGCGACCGGCCGGGCATCACGTTCAATACCGAGCTGCATGAATCGGTCATCCGGGGTGTCCCAGCCTCGCTCGAGCGCGCGATCGGCAACGTCCTCGACAACGCAGCCAAGTGGAGCACGCCGGGCGGCGAGGTGGACGTCCGGGTCGAGGACGCGACAGTCACGGTGAGAGATCGAGGACCAGGCATCGACGAAACCGACCTGCCCTACGTCTTCGACCGGTTCTACCGCTCTCCGTCCGCACGTGGCCTGCCTGGCTCCGGGCTCGGGTTGGCGATCGTTCGGCAGGTCGCCGAAGCGCACGGCGGCGCCGTCGTCGCCGAACGCGCCGAGGGTGGCGGCACGCGAGTGACGCTGCGCCTGAACGGCGCCGCGCCTAATTCTTAGACACGTTTTAGGCCTGTCTTAGGGACGGCTGCTTCGCTTGGAGCATGAAGCGACAACACAAAATTGCGATCGGAGTCGCCCTCGCTCTCTCGGTCATCGCCGTCGGGGGAGCGATCGGCGCCACCACTCTGAACCCGAAGCAGGAGAGCCAGGCGATCATCAACGACGCGGCCGAGCAGCTGGGCGTCCAGCCGAGCGAGCTCAGCGACGCGCTGAAGCAGGGGCTGAAGAACCGCGTGGACGAGGCCGTCGAGGACGGCCGCTTGACGAAGGAGCAGGGCCAGCGGATGAAGGAACGGATCGACGCAGGCGAAGTTCCGTTCTTCGGCCTTGGGCCCCGCCTCCACAAACACCACGATGGGCCGTTCCACGCGAAGCTCGAAGCGGCTGCCGAGTACCTCGGCATGACCGAGGCCGAGCTGCGTGAGGCGCTCGAGGACGGGAAGACGCTCGCGCAGGTCGCCAAGGATCGCGGCAAGTCCGTCGACGGCCTGGTCGACGCGTTGGTCAAGCGTGCCGACGAGAAGCTCGAGGACGCCGTGGAAGCGGGGCGGCTGACCGAGGCCGAGAAGCAAGAGATGCTCGAAGGCTTGCGGGACCGGCTCACGGACATGGTCAACGGCAGGTTCCCAACCCTTCCGGGGCCGCACTTCCACCGCGACGGGCCCGAGGGCAGCAGGTTCGTGCGTCCGGGCGTGTTCTAGAAGTAGACGCGCGAGAGCTGCGCGAGGAGCGACTCCTCCGGTGAGGCCACGAACTCGGCCGCCCGGAGGATCGTCCTCGTGTCGTTCATCGCGTCGTCGTCGCTCGGATCCGCCATCGCGACGACGGGCACGCCCCGCACGAAGCCGATCGGCAGTGTTCGGAGGCTGCGGGCGAAGTCGATCGGGAGCAGCTTGGCAGCCGCGGGATCGACGGCCAGATTGCCGATGTCGAAGAAGGGAAGGCCGCGCTGCTGGGCAACGACCCGGATGACGTCCGTCGAGCCGACGAGGCCGTACTCGATCAGGACCTCGCCCAGCCGCTTGCCCTCGCTCCTCGCGCGCGCCAGCGCGAAGTCGACCTCACCGGGGTCGAGGAGGCCGGCCTCGGTGAGCAGGGCGCCGAGCGGCTCGGGCCTCGCCTCGCGCACGCCTTCCGCGATCAGCTCGGCGAGGACGTTCTCGGAGGCGTCAGCCGGCGAAACGAGTATGAGCTCCGGCGAGATGTCGCGACGCAGGGGCGCCGCTGGGACCTCCACCATCGTCCGGACGATCTCGAGACGCGAGCGCAGGCCCGTGCCGAACTCCTGCCGGGACGGCTGCTCTTCGAGCTCGAACGCGAGTGCCTCACTCTGCCGCATCGTTCCTCCGGACGGACAGTAGGGGCGGACGAGCCGTGAATCCTCCCCCTTTGGAGTATGGTCACTGCCACGATCTCGCGCGTCCGGCTGCACGATCTGGCGCGTCTGGGCCGCTCCCGAACCGACCACCGGCCCGCAAGCGGGCCGCCGCCCGGCGCGTGCGCTTCACGACGCCGAGTCGTCACCGATGCCCTCTGGCATCGGCAACGCCTCGCCGCCGCGCCCCAGAGCGGCCAGCTCGCGCCCCGAACCTGCGAGCTCGTGGCAGCGGCCATCCCGGCACTCGTAAAGGTTCCGTTTGGAAGGAAGAAAAACGTGCGAGAACACGTTATTACTGGTCGAGGCGGCGCGCGGTGCGGTGAAGTAGCTGTGCGCCCAGAACCTGAACGACCCTTCGGAGAAGTGATGCAATTGACTGAGTTTGCCCTGGGCAGGGATGCCCTAGATCTAGATGCGGCGTTCGCCGCTTTCCTCCAGCATGCGCAGGAGCGCGGCTTCGTGCGTGCGGACGAAATCGACGCGCTCCGCCAAGAGTTCGAGCTCGACGAGGAGACCCTCGTCGCGGTCCGTGCTGCGTTGGAAGAGACGGACGTCGAGATCGAGGAGGACGCATCCCCCGAACTCGACCTGACCCCGTCCACGCCGACGACCACCGACAGCCTCCAGCTGTTCCTGAACGGGATCGGCCGCTACAAGCTGCTTACAGCCGACGAGGAGGTGGGGGCCGCGGAGCTGGATCTAACGCCTTCGGCGCCGACCACGACCGACAGCCTGCAGCTGTTCCTGAACGGCATCGGCCAGTACGACCTGC
>JBOHAU010000032.1:0-6853 GCA_050698015.1 Gaiellaceae bacterium | reverse complement strand
GATCCGTAGGCCGCCGGCTCGACATGCGTCGCCGGCCCGGCGGACGCCCCAGCCGACCGTGCCTGTGAGGCTATCCGCGATCGGCGCTTGGGACCCCTATGGCGACGGCCGAGAGCACGACACGGAGGCCTCGGGGGCGGAAGACGGAAACTCCGGCACCTACTGGCCCACCGAGACGTACACGGACGGGCTGCAGAAGCCCGGAGTGGGTCTCCTGCTCGACGCCGGACGCGCCGTCCGGCTAGGGCGCTTGGTCGTGACGACGGATACGCCGAGCTACAGCGCGCTGATCGAGGCGGGGTCAGCCTCGGCCGGGCCGTTCCATCCGATCTCCCGAGCTCGCACCGTTGCCACGACGACGTCGTTCTCACTCCATGCTCGCGCGGAGCGCTACTACCTGATCTGGATCAGGAGGCTCGACCATGTCGCACATGTGAACGAAGTGCGCGCGTTCGGGCGCTGACCAGCGCGGGCTGCGGTGCCGAGAAGTCAGGACGAGAGTCTCGAGTTCTTTCGACCGCTCCGAGCGCAGACGGAGCGCGACCAGCTCGAACGGACGCCGGAGCAACGGTACGGGAGCGAGCGAAGCAGCCGAATTACGTGTGGGGTGCGCAAAGTCAGTTCAAGTTCACACGGCGAGGCTGTATTCGTGGATGAGTCCGCTGAGGCGGTCGCGGCGCTCGACGGCGGATGTTCGCGGGTGCAGGATTCGCACCTCGCGCGCCGCGGGATCGGGCGGCTTCAGGTTGAGCACCCGGTGCGGCCTGTGCGCGTTGCAGTGGTCGAAATAGGCGCGGAGCACGCGTTCGAGGTGGCGCCGGTTCACAATTAGGAGCCAGTCGAAGCACTCTGCGCGGGTGGTGCGGACGAAGCGTTCGGCGATCGCGTTCGCCTTTTGGCGCTCGCACCGGGTGTCTTGGTGATCTGGATGCCTTCGCTGGCGAAGACGGCGTCGAAGTCGCGGGTGAACTTGCTGTCGCGGTCGCGGATCAGGAAGCGAAACGATCCGGGTCGCTCCTGGAGCGCCCAGGCGAACTGCCGCGCCTGCTGGGTGACTTGAGCGTCAGCTTCTACGGAGCGACGCGGCTGCAAGCGGTCTGCAAGCACCCGGCTTCCGCGGCGATGCCATCGTGTTCCGCGTCAATGCAGCAGGTGAGAGCCGACGTGGCTTGGGAACTCCACTCGGTGGAACGCAGCGGCAGGCGCGGACATGTTGAGGCGGCTCATAACCCGGAGGTCGCAGGTTCAAATTCTGCCCCCGCTACTAAAAGGCCCCGGAAACGGGGCCTTTTGCTTATCACCCAGGTCTCGGGACTCGACGACTTGCTCGCCGCGCTCTCGTCGTAGGTCCGAGAGTTCGTCGCCGGTACCAAAACGCGCCGCCCACGACCGCATCAGGCGGTCGTTGCAGGCCGGTGCATGCACAGATAGCCTCGCTCGCGTGGGAGCGGCACGAGGAGCCAGCGACATGGATGAGCACCCCTCGCTCCAAATGCTGATGCGGCGATCCTGGGATAGGCCCACTCAGCGCGATTGGAGCGAAGTCCTGGCTGCGCTGCCCCTCTTCTCTCGGGTGCCGAAGCGCCAGGTTCGCGCGATCGCCAAGCTGGCTTGGCGCGTTGACCATGCGCCGGGTGAGGTCATCGTCCAGGCAGGGGATCGAGGCAACTCGATGTACCTCATGCTCGAGGGTCGTGCGCGCGTGGTCGGAAAGTCACGCGTCCTGCGCCCGGGCGACTTCTTCGGAGAAATGGCGCTGATCGACGGCGGCCCGCGCTCGGCGACGATCATTGCAGCGAGCCAAGTGCGGGTGATGATGCTGCAGCGGCGAACCTTTCTCAAGGCGCTGAAGCAGAATCCGCAGATCGGTCTCGCGATCATGGAGACCCTGGCCGAGCGCGTGCGTCGACTCGAGCGCGCTGTTTCGGCCTAACCCCACTCTACGACTCGCTCCCCGCGCGCAGATCGTCGACGCCCGCGACCGCGGCGATTTCTCCTCGCTCGGCTCGCCTCCGGAGCGCGAATGGCTCGCGTGAGCTAACGCCGCGAAATCCTTCTCTAGGATTGAAGAACGGGACGTTGTCCCGCCCGAAACCATGGACCAGACTGATTCCGTAGCGATCCCTGTCCCCAGACGCTGGTTCAGCCGGCGGCGGATGCGGCTGCCCGTCGACGATCCGGGCCAGCCCGACACGCGGTCGCCCGCCCGCTTCCTGCTCTGGGTCGGGCGCCACCAGCTCGGCACGCTCGCCGCCGGCGTCCTCTTCGGGATCCTCTGGATGGTCTCCCAGGCCCTGATGCCGTACACGATCGGCCGCGCGGTCGAGGACGGGATCGTCGACAGCGACAATCGGTCGCTCGCGCTGTGGACGCTCCTCCTGCTGGGCCTCGGAGCGATGCAGGCGTTCGCGGGGATCATGCGCCACCGTATGGCGGTCTGGAACTGGCTCCAGGCCTCGTACCGTCTGGCGCAGGTGGTCGCCCACCATGCGTCCCGCGCGGGGCCTGCGGTCCGCGGTCGGCTCTCGACCGGCGAGGTCGTCGCGACGGTCTCGAACGACGCCATGCGGGCAGGCGGTGCTTTCGACATCACGGCTCGGCTGTCGGGCGCGGTGGCCTCCTATGTCGTCGTCGCGGTCATCCTGCTCTCGTCGTCCGTCGCGCTGGGTCTTGTCGTCCTGCTCGGCCTGCCGGTGCTCGTGCTTGCGCTCGGCACGGTGATCAAGCCGCTCCAAACGCGCCAGGCCGAGCAGCGTGAAGCGGTGGGGAAGCTCACTGCGCTCGGTGCCGATACTGCCGCCGGGCTGCGCGTGCTGCGCGGCATCGGGGGCGAGAGCGCGTTCTTCCGCCGCTACCACGACCGCTCGCAGGAAGTTCGGCACACGGGCGTGCGGGTGGCCTTGCCGCAGTCGACTCTCGACGCGGGCCAGGTATTCCTGCCCGGAGTCTTCGTCGTCATCGTCACGTGGCTCGGAGCGCATTTCGCGCTCGACGGCAAGATCGGAGTGGGGGAGCTGATCGCGTTCTACGGCTACGCGGTCTTTCTGGTCCTTCCGCTCCGGACGGCCGCCGAGGCCGTGGACAAGATCACGCGGGCGCTTGTCGGCGCCCGGCGGATGCTGAACGTGCTCGAGGTCGAGCGCGACATCCCCGAGCCGGACGCGCCGGCCGCGGAACCCCCGCCGGGCGTTCCGCTCTCCGATCCGCTGTCAGGGCTGGTCGTCGAGCCGGGCAAGCTCACGTGCATCGTCTCGACCGACCCCGATGAGGCGGCCGCCATCGCGGATCGCCTCGGCCGCTTCGGCGGCGACGACAGCGTTCTCCTCGGCGACATGCACCTGGCCGAGCTGCCGACCGAGGTCGTGCGTCGCCGAATCGTCGTCAGCGAGGCCGACCCGATGCTCTTTTCCGGGACGCTGCGGCAGGTGCTCGACCCGTGGGGCAGGTTCGAGGACGACGACGACATCCTCGCGGCTGTCTGCGTGGCCGACGCAGAGGACGTGCTCGACGCGCTGCCCGAGGGGCTCGACACCGCGGTCGACGAGCGTGCACGGTCGTTCTCGGGAGGACAGCGGCAGCGCCTCGTGCTTACTCGCGCCCTGCTCGCCGACGCCGAGATCCTCGTGCTCGTCGAGCCGACGAGCGCCGTCGACGCCCACACCGAGGCCAGGATCGCCCGCCGCCTGCACTACGCACGGGCGGGGAGGACGACGGTCATCGCCTCCACGAGCCCGCTCGTTGTCGACCAGGCCGACCGTGTCGTGCTGATCGAGGGCAGGCGCGTCATCGCCGAGGGCACCCACCGCGAGCTCCTCGAGCGGGCCGACTACCGCTACATCGTCACCAGAGGCGAGTTCCGGTGAATGACCTGCTGCCGATCGCGAACGGGCCGGATCTCCGGAGCCAGGCCCGGCTGCTCGGGCGCCGGCACCGGCGCGGGCTCATCGGCGTTGTCATGCTCCACGCTGCGGCGGCGGGAGCAGGACTCGCAGGACCGCCGCTGGTCGGCAAGCTCGTGCAGTCCGTCGAGGAGGGTACGACGCGAGAATTCGTGGACAAGATCGTCCTCGTCCTGGCCGCGTTCTTGCTCGCGCAGACGATCCTCACCTGGCTGGCGCGGCGAGCGTCATTCGTCCTGTCGGAGAGGATCTTCGCCGAGCTGCGCGAGGACTTCATGCAGCGCGTGCTCGCCTTGCCGCTCTCCACCGTCGAGCGGGCAGGCACGGGCGATCTCGTCTCGCGGACGACCGCCGACGTCGATGCTCTCGCGCGCACGGTGCGGTTCGCGATCCCGGAGACCCTGATCGCGGCGATCACGACCTTGCTCACCGTCGCCGCGGCGGTTTGGGTGAGCCCGATCGCCGCTCTGCCATGCATCGCCGGAGTCCCCGCGCTTTACATCGGGACGCGCTGGTACCTGCGCCGCGCCCCGCAGGCGTACCTCTGGGAACGCGCGAGCTACGCGACGCTCACCGGCACGGTCGGTGAGACGGTCGAGGGCGGCCGCTCGATCGAGGCCCTGGGCCTGCGCGAGGAGCGCGTGCGGCGAATCGACGCCGACCTCGAGGAGGCCTTCCGCGCCGAGCGGCGCACGTTGTGGCTCCGCACGGTCTGGTTTCCGACCGCCGAGTTCTCGTACGTCCTGCCGGTCGCAGCCTCGCTTGCCTGGGGCGGCTGGCTCGTCTCGTCCGGTCGCGCCTCGATCGCCGAGGTAACGGCGATCTCGCTGTTCGTCGTCCAGCTCGCCGACCCGGTCGACCGGCTCGTGTCCTGGCTCGACGAGATCCAGGTTGGGGCGACCTCGCTCGCGCGGCTCGTGGGGATCGCGCGCGTCCCGCCCGACCGGTCCGCGACCGACGACGAGCCCGAGGACGAGCGGCTCGCCGCACAGGACGTCCGCTACGCGTACGTCGCCGACCGGGACGTCCTCCACGGCATCGACCTCGATCTCGAGCCGGGGGAGCGGGTCGCCGTCGTCGGGCCGTCGGGTGCGGGCAAGTCGACCCTGGGACGGCTCCTCGCGGGCATTCATCCGCCGCGGGTCGGGCGGGTCGAGGTCGGCGGCGTTCGCCTCGTCGACCTGCCGCTCGACACGCTGCGCAAGGAGGTCGCGCTTGTCACGCAGGAGCAGCACGTCTTCGTCGGCACGCTCGCGGAGAACCTTCGCCTCGCACGGCCGGGAGCTTCCGACGAGGAGTTGATCGCGGCGCTCGACGCCGTGGACGCGCTCGAGTGGGCGGATGCCCTGCCCGAGCGGCTGGAGACCGTTGTCGGCGCCGGCGGTTTCCCGCTCACGCCTGCCCAGGCGCAGCAGCTTGCGCTCGCCCGGCTCGTGCTCGCCGACCCTCACACGCTCGTGCTCGACGAGGCCACGTCGCTGCTCGATCCGCGGGCGGCCCGGCACCTCGAACGCTCGCTCGCGTCCGTGCTGGCGGGCCGGACCGTCGTGGCGATCGCCCACCGGCTACACACCGCGCACGACGCAGACCGTGTGGCCGTGATCGAGGAGGGCCTGCTGTCGGAGCTCGGCACGCACGACGAGCTCGTCGAGCACGAGGGCTCCTACGCGGCCCTCTGGGACTCCTGGCACGGCGACCGCTGAGGCGCCCGCCGTGCTCTCGTCAGCTCAGTCCTCCGACTCGCCGCTGTCGCTGTCATCCTTACCGCCGTCGGCGTCGTCGCCGCCCGTCGAGACGACGTTGTAGCTCGCGTCGAGGTGGACCTCGACCTCGCGGCCGCCCTTCGACACCTCGACCTCCCAGGCGGCGCCGCCGTCGTCGCGCTCGACTTCCTGCATGCTGCCGCCGCCCAGATGGGCGGACGGCTTTCCCGCCATTGCTCTTTTGCGAGTGGCGGGCGCCTTGCTACACGCAGACCCCGGGGACGAAACGGTTGAAGCGAACCACCAGGTCGCCGTTCGCATTGAACGTTTCGTGGAAGAGGATCGCGAAGAGGAGGTCGTTCCCAGCGCCCGGGGTGACCAGGCGTGAATACGTCACGACTGTCTCTGCCGTCGCACCGTTGTCAGATGCGTTGACGGTGATCGTGTTGGTACTGACCGAGATGTACTGCGCGCCCGTCGTCTGACCTATTCCCTTGAGGGCGATATCCACCGAGTGGCCCTCGAGACCGTGGTTGTCCTGCGTTGTATCGATCACGCTGAGCGCGGTTCCGCTGACGATGGTGACGTTCTCGTTCGTGCAGGGGTTGAAGAACGAGAAGCTCGGGAATTCGAACCTGAGGACGGTCACTCCATCAGCGCCCTGCGCCGAGGCCGCGAAGAGCGCGAGCGCCGCACATGCGGCCGCCGCGACGAAGGCTGCGATGATGCGCCTCTTCGGTGACGGCGCGAGCGCTGCGGGCGGTGCCGCGTCGGATGAGACGAGCTTCAACAAGTTTCTGACCTCCGTTAGGTTGAAGTCGGTTCGCTTTCTGCGCTCAGCAACTTCTCACTGAGCGCTTGCAAGTCGCTGTCGTCCGCTTGGAAGCCGCTTGAACTCGAGGCGTTTTCGCGCCTTTTCACATTCGATCCGGGGTGGTTAACTGGAATCTTCCGGCAGATGGAGGCCGTTCGTGGAATTCCGCTTGTTGGGTCCCTTCGACGTTCTCGTGGACGGGCGGACGGCTCAGCTCGGCGGGTCGAAGCAGCGTGCTTTGCTAGCGATCCTGGCGATCCATGCAAACGAGGTCGTTTCGGCCGATCGGCTGATCGAGGCGCTCTGGCCTGAGGGCGCGCCGGAGTCGGCTGTCAACACGCTCCAGGGGTACGTCTCGCGGCTGCGGAAGGCGCTCGACCCGGACCGGTCGAACGGCGCCGAGGCGACGATTGCCTTCCGACCGGGGGGATACGTCC
>JBOHAU010000031.1:0-8979 GCA_050698015.1 Gaiellaceae bacterium | reverse complement strand
GGCTATCCGGTATTAATCCGGGTTTCCCCGGGCTATCCCAGTGCCGAGGGCAGATTACCCACGTGTTACTCACCCGTTCGCCGCTTTCCCCAGTCCCGAAGGACTGGTTCTCGCTCGACTTGCATGTGTTAAGCGCGCCGCCAGCGTTCGTCCTGAGCCAGGATCAAACTCTCCGTGAAGGAATCGGTGTCAATCCGGCAACGATCGCCGGCTAGACAACTTGTTCACTTCGAGCTTGAAGCTCAAAGTCACCTCGCAGCCGAAGCTTTGAGGTTGACAGGTCTTGAGCCTGAACCTCGAAAGGTCCAGGTCTCGGTATTCAAACGCACGCTGTTGAGTTTTCAAAGACCGTCGCTACTTCCTGACGACGTAAAAAAGCCTCCGACTCGCACCGAAGGCCCCAAATGATCCGAACGTTCCGCTCGTATCAGTTGCTCTCGGGGCTCTCCGATCGTGAGTTTGCAGGGACTTTTCAACGCCGCCCGGATGGGCAGCCTGAGTATGGTACCAGCGCCTAGGGCACTGTCAAGCGGGCGAATCGGCGTTTTCCCGCTTGAACAAGAGCCCCGGCCAGAGTAGCCCGTGGAACGTCGAGCTCGCCGAGCACGTCCCCGTTCAGCCGGACGCCGCCCTGCGCGATCAGCCGGCGGGCTTCGCTCGTCGAGAGGCCGAAGGCGCCGGCGAGGACGGCCGGCACGTGCACGGGATCTCCAGGCGGGACTTCTACCTCCGGTACTTCCTCCGGCGCGGCGCCCTCGCGCACGACGCGCGTGAAGTGTTCCTCCGCGGCGCGCGTGGCCTCAGTGCCGTGCGAGCGCCGGACGACGAAACGCGCCAGCTCGAGCTTGGCCTCCAGCGGGTCCCCGTCCGGCGCCGGCTGCTCCATCACCAGCTCGTACCACTGCGGCAACAGGTCGTCGGAGATGCGCATCGTCCGGCCGAACTGCTCCTCCGGCGCCATGGTCAGGGGGATGTTGTTCCCGACCGAGGAGGACATCTTCTGGCCGTCCCAGCTGAGGAGAAGCGGGGTCGTCAGAGCGACCTGCGGCTCAAGCCCGTAGGCCTGCATGACCTCGCGCCCCGCGAGCAGGTTGTAGAGCTGGTCGGTTCCCCCGAGCTCGACGTCGGCTTCGATCGCGACGGAGTCGTATGCCTGCATCAGCGGGTAGAGGAGCTCGGAGATCGAGATCGGCTCGCCGGCCGAGTAGCGCTTGGCGAAATCGTCGCGCTCGAGCATCCGCGCGACGGTGATCGTCCGCGCGAGCCTCACCACCTCGGCGTAGCTGAGCTTCGACAGCCACTCGCCGTTGTAGCGCACCTCGGTCCGGTCGGGATCGAGCACGACCATCGCCTGCTCCAGGTACGTCTTGGCGTTCCGGTCGATCTCCTCGTCGGAGAGGATCGGGCGCTCCGCCGAGCGACCTGACGGATCGCCGATCCGCGTCGTGTAGTCGCCGACGATCAGCACGCCGGTGTGTCCCTCGTCCTGAAAGGCCCGCATCCGCTGGAGTGGAATCGCGCGGCCGACGTGGATGTCCGGGGACGTGACGTCGATTCCGAGCTTGACGCGCAGCGGGCGGCCCTTCGCGAGCTTCTGGTCCAGGCCGCCCTCGGGCAGGACGTCGACCGCGTTCCGTGTCAGCTTCTCTACCGCCATCCCGGACCGACACTACACTCCCCGGATCTTGCGTTTTCGCCGCCGCCGAGAATCGCCGGCGCCGAAGAAGAGGCGCAGGATCAGGAAGCTCCGCCTGCTGGTCCTCACGCTCGCCCTCTTCATCCTGGCGCTGTCGTCCTTCACGTTCGGGCTCGTGACCGCGATCGCGGGCGAGATCCCCCAACTCGACCCCTCGAAGCAGAAGCACGAGGTCAACACGAAGATCTACGACTCGACCGGGAAGAAGGTGCTGGCGATCCTGCGCGGGAACGAGAACCGCGTCGTCGTCGACTACGAGGACATCGCGCCGGTCATGAAGCAGGCGATCGTCGCGATCGAGGACCGTCGCTACTTCGAGCACCGCGGCGTCGACCTGCGCGCGATCGGGCGGGCGGTCTGGGCGGACATCAGCAAGAAGAGCGTCGTGCAGGGCGGCTCGACGATCACGCAGCAGTTCATCAAGAACACCTACCACAGGAATCAGCGCTCGATCGCACGGAAGCTGCGTGAGGCCGCCCTCGCCTGGCAGCTCGAGCAGCAGTGGTCGAAGAAGCGCATCCTGACCGCCTACCTGAACACGATCTATTTCGGGAACGGCGCGTACGGCGTCGACCAGGCCGCACTCACTTATTTCGGGCACCACGCCAAGCGGCTGACCCTGGCCGAAGCCGCGCTCCTCGCGGGCTTGCCTGCCGATCCGAGCCGGTACGACCCGTTCACGAATCCCCGGGCGGCTCGGTTCCGGCGCCGCACGGTGCTTCGAACGATGCTCGAGCTCGGCTCGATCTCCCAGGCTCGCTACGCCTATGCGGTCAAGCAACCACTCCCGCGCAAGGTCCACCTCCAGGACACACGCGGGCCTGGCGGCTACTTCGCGAACTACGTGATCCAGCAGTTGGTCGACAAGTACCAGACCAAGGGCGTCTACGGCGGAGGGAAGGAAGTCAGGACGACGCTCGACCTCGACCTCCAGAAGATCGGGCACCGGGCCATCGCGCGCTGGCTCAACGACGAGGACGGGCCCGCTGCGGCGCTCGTCGCAGTCGATCCGCGCGACGGCTCGGTCAAGGCGATGATCGGCGGCTCGAACTTCCGCGAGAGCCAGTTCAACCTCGCGGTCCAGGGTGAGCGCCAAGCCGGATCAGCGTTCAAGCCCTTCGTGCTCGCGTCGGCCCTCGACGATGGGTTCGCTCCGGCGACGTCCTTCGTCTCGAAGCCGCAGACGATCTGGCTGGGAGACAAGGCGTGGGTCGTCTCCAACTACGAGGACGAATACCTCGGTCCGACCGATCTGACGACGGCGACCGTCCACTCCGACAATGCCGTGTACGCGCAGCTGACGGCTCTGGTCGGGCCGCGGAAAGTCCGCCAGATTGCGCACCGGCTCGGGATCAAGAGCGACCTCAACGACTACTTCGCGATCGGTCTCGGCGCCGAGGCGGTGAACCCGCTCGAGATGGCGCGCGCGTTCTCTACCTTCGCGAACGCGGGTCGGCGGATCGACGGCTCGATCTTCGGCAACCAGCCGCGGGCAATCGTCTCCGTCGCAGAGGCAGGAGAGAAGGCGAAGCCCAACCGTCCGGTGCAGAAACCGGTTCTCGACGAGGAAAAGGCGAAGCTCGTCAACGAGATCCTCCAGAAGGTCGTCACGTCCGGGACCGGTCGCAAGGCCGCGCTCTCCGACCGCCCCGCGGCCGGGAAGACCGGGACGACGGAGAACTACGGCGACGCCTGGTTCGTCGGGTACACGCCTCAGCTCGCCGTCGCTGTCTGGGTCGGGTACGCAAACGAGCTCGTGCCGATGCAGACCGAGTACGACGGGGAGCCGGTCGCCGGTGGAACGTTCCCCGCCCTGATCTGGAAGAGCTTCATGGAGGAGGCGCTCGACCACCTCAATGCCGAGCCCGCATACTTCGACTCGCCAAGCCTCCCCTACGCCACCCCGGTCAGCGTCGTCCACCGCGGCGGCCGGATGATGCTCGACAACGGCCTGTGCCGTGCGGCCAAGAACGTCTGGCTCTATCCCGATACGGGACCGAAGCGCACGGCAGCCTGCAAGCCGAACGAGGTCGAGGTGCCGAAAGTGGTGGGCCTGACGCTCGACGAGGCGAAGGGACGCCTCGCAGCCCAGCCGCTCGAGCACGACGTGATCTACAAGCCGGCGGCGCGCGGGGAGCGACTCGACGTCGTCCTCGGCCAGATCCCCGCGAAGGGAACGCTCTCGGCCTACGACACGGTCATGCTCGTGCTGGCCAAGCCGCGGTACGGCGTCGTCCCCACGGTTGTCGGCCAGCCGGTCGACCGCGCGGTCCGGAAGCTCGAGCGGCTCAAGCTGCAACCTGCCGTGGTCGGTGGCCCCAGAGGACGGGTCATCCGCCAGGTGCCCCGCGGACGGGTCGCTGCTGCACCCGGGCTCCAGATCCGGCTGATCGTAGCGAGCGGCTGAGGAAACGCGAGCCGGCGAGTCCGTAGCGCCACGGCTGTTCGACAGCCTTGGTGATCCCGACGCGCGGCCCGACCGCGATCTCGGGTTCCTCCGCTCTCGCCACGAGCTGGAACGGTCGGCGGTCGAGCGCCAAACTGTCGTGCTCGCGGGTGATTCCGAGAGCCTGGCACAGGCGACCCGGACCCGCGCACAGCAGGCGCGGATCGTCGAGCCCCCGTCGCGCGCGCATCGTCTCGATGCCCTCGCGCGGCTCGAGCGCGCGGATCAGCACGGCACTCGCGGAGCTTTCCTGCTCGCAGACGAAGTTGAGACACCAGTGGATCCCGTACGAGCGGTAGACGTAGGCATGCCCCGGCGGGCCGAACATCGAGGCGTTTCGCTCCGTCCGCCCGCCGTAGCCGTGCGCAGCCGGGTCCTCGTGGTCGTTGGCCTCGACCTCGACGATCGGGCCGCCGACTCCGTCGACCAGAAGCGTGACGCCGACGAGGTCGGGCGCCACCTCGTGCACGCTCCGCGCGAAGAACTCACGCTCGATGTTCATTCCTGCTGTGGCCTCCGCGCGTCGTAGCGGATCAAGGCCGGGATCGCGAGTGCGACGGCTACGGTCCCGACCACACAGAGCACGCCCCCCGACACGATCGACGCCCGCACGCTCGTGAGCGACGCGACGGCGCCGGCCTCGAAGTTCCCGAGCTCGGGCGCGCCCGCCACCTGGGCGAGCTCGATCCCGGACAGTCTGCCGCGCATCGAGTCCGGAGTCACGGTCAGCAGGATGTTCCCACGGAGGACGGCGCTGATGAAGTCCGCCGCGCCTGCGATCGCCAGGAAGGCGAGCGCGAACCAGACTGCCTCGGCGAGGCCGAAGAGCGCGATCGCCACCCCCCAGACGCCCGCCGCGACGGCGACGCCGAGACCTTGCCGGCGCACGCTCATCATCCAGCCCGAGGTCAGTGACGCGAGCAGCGCGCCGGCGAACGGCGCGGCGTAGAAGAGCCCGAGGATGCCCGCCCCGCCGCCGAGCTTCTCGGCGAAGGCCGGGAACAGCGCGCGGGGCATGCCGAAGATCATCGCGTTCGTGTCCATGACGAAGATGCCCAGGAGCACCTTTCTCCGCGCCACGTAGCGGAAACCGTCCAGGATCGACTGCAGGCTCGGCCGGTCGGCGTCCGGGGCCGGCGGCACCGGCGGCAGCAGCCAGATTGCGCCCAGCGAAGCGGCGAACGTGACCATGTCGATCGCGTACGCCCCGCTCAGGCCCACGGCCACGATCAGCGCGCCCGCGAAGACCGGCCCCGCCACCCGGGCTAGCGTGAAGACCACGTCCTCGACGGCGATCGCCGCCAGCAACTGGTCCGCGCGTACGAGCCGCGGGGTCAGCGCGTTGCGCGCCGGACGCTGGAAGCCGTACGCGCCCGTTCCCAGCGCCTCCGCTACGAACAGGAACCAGACGCTGGGGTTCGGCAGCAGCGCGTTGACAAGCAGGCCGCCGGTGACGAGCAGCTGGGCGATATCGGAGAGAAGGAGCAGGCGGCGACGGTCGACCGCGTCGGCCACGGCCCCGCCGTAGATGGGCACGATCAGAAGCGGCCCGAGGGCGGCGAGCCCGAGCAGGCCGAGGAGGAGGGTCGACCCCGTCTCCTCGTAGAGCTGGAAGGGGATCGCGACCGTTGTGATCTGGCTCCCGATCGCCGAGATCCCGACGCCGAACCAGAGCCGGCGGAAGTCCCGCGATTCCCGAAGCGGGCGAATGTCGACCGCGATGCGCGCGAAGAGGCCGCGCTCCGGCGGCTCGGGCCGGCCGATGTCGGTCAACTAGAAGAGTTTTTCTTCGTCTTGCGGCGAGGCGGTCGACTCGAGGAGGCGGCGCGCGCGGCGGCCCAGGTCGGCAAGGTCGACACGGCCACTCTCGACGCCCTTCGCCGTTCGCTCCGCGAGGTCCAGCGCCTGCTCGATGATCTGCGTGTTCGCCGCGGCCTCCTGGCCCATCTCGTGGAGGATCGTCCGCTCGGTGCGGCCGGCGATGATCGGGTCGGGCACCCCTTCGATCCAGACCCGCGTGCGCCGGCCCCCGCCGCGGTCGTCCCCGGTCAGCGGCTCGAGCGCGTAGATCTTGTCGGCGCGGGCGTACTTCCCGAAGCCGAGGAACACCATCCGATTCGACCCATCGGCCATCAGCGCTCGATGACTTCTCGCAAGGCCGCCACAACATACTCCTGGTCGCCGGCGTCGATTCCGGTGAAGAAGGGGAGCGCCATCGTCCGGCTCGCGATCTCCTCGGCGACGGGACAAAGGCCCTCCTCGAACCCGTAAAGCTCTCTCATGTAGGTCAGGAGATGAATGCACGGGACGTACTCTGCGACGTCCACCCCACGTTCGCGCAGTTCGGCCATGACACGCGCGCGGTCAACCTCCGCCGCGAGTCGTACGACGTAGACGAACCACGACCGCCGGTGGTCGCCGTCGTCGGCGGGCGCGAGCTCCACTCCCTCGACGTCCGCGAGCAGGTCGGCATACCGTGCCGCCGCCTCGTTACGGAGCGCCAGGATCAGGTCGAGCTTCTCGAGCTGCGCGATCCCCACTGCCGCCTGCAGATCCGTCCAGCGATAGTTGAAGCCCAGCCGCACGTGGTTGAACCACCCGCCCGAGGCGTACGACCGGCCCTGGTTCCGAAGGCTCCGCAACACCTCCCACTCCTCCTCGGAGTGCGTCGTCACGACGCCGCCTTCGCCGGTCGCGATCTGCTTGTTCGGATAGAAGGCGAAGATGCACGACGGGCCCTGAGACCCGATCGGCGCCCCCTTGTACTCGGCGCCGAGCGCCTCGGCGGAATCCTCGATCAGCGCGATCCCACGGCGCTCGCAGAGCTCCATCAGCGGCTCGAGCTCGCACGGATAGCCGAACATGTCCACGGCGACGAGGGCCTTCGTCCGCTCCGTGATCGCGGCCTCGACCGCGGCCGGGTCCAGGTTCCACGTGGCCGGGTCGACGTCCGCGAAGACCGGCGTGGCGCCCTCGAAGAGGAAGCAGTTGGCCGACGCCGCGAACGACAGCGGCGAGGTGATGACTTCGTCGCCGGAGCCGATCCCGGCGGTCCGCACGAGGAGGTGCAAGCCCGCGGTCCCACTGGACACTGCCGCCGCGTACGGCGCTCCGACCCGCTCGGCGATCAGCTCCTCGAAGCGGTCGATCGCAGGCCCGAGCGACCAGCGCCCGGAGCGCAGCACCTCCAGGACGAGCTCTTCTTCACGCTCGTCGAAATAGGGCCTGGCAAGCGGGATCCGCCGCGTCGCGGCGGGCTTCACGCCTGAGCCGGCTCGCGCGCTGGGATCGAGGCGAACTCGAGCCAGTGCGACCAGCGCTCGTTGCCGCCGCGGACCGTCTCGAGGTAGGTCTGCTGCAGCTTCCGCGTGACCTCACCCGGTGGCCCGATCTCATGGTCGTCAACGGACCGAATCGGGGTCACTTCGGCGGCGGTTCCGACCATGAACATCTCGTCGGCCAGATAGAGGTCCGTTCGGATCAGGTTCCGCTCTTCGACCGTATAGCCCAGGTCCTGCGCGATCTCGATCAGCGTGAGCCGGGTAATCCCGGGAAGGATCGAAGTCGAGAGCGGAGGCGTCAGGATCGTCCCGTTCTTGACGATGAAGACGTTCTCACCCGACCCGTCCGCGACGAAGCCGTCGTCGGTGAGAAGGATCGCCTCGTCGTAGCCCGCGCGGATCGCCTCCATCACCGCCAGCATCGAGTTCAGGTAGATCCCGGTCGCCTTGGCTGCGTGAGGGATCGTGTTCGGGCCGACGCGCTTCCAGCTGGAGATCTTGCAGCGGATGCCGTTCTTCATCCCCTCGTCGCCGAGGTACGCGCCCCAGGGCCAGCTCATCAGGACGACGTCGACGGGGTTTCCGACCGTCGAGACACCCAGCTCGCCGTAGCCGTAGAAGGCGATCGGCCGGAGGTAGCACTCAGGAAGGCCATTGATCCCGATCAGCTCGAGCGAGACGTCGCGGAGCTCCTCGACCGAGTAACCGAGGTCCATGTGGAGCAGCTGTCCGGAGGCTTCGAGCCGCTTGAGGTGGTCGGTCAGCCGGAAGACGGCCGGTCCGCGCGGAGTCTCGTAGCAGCGGATCCCCTCGAAGACGCCGGTTCCATAGTGCAGCCCGTGGGCGCCCACGTGGATCTTCGCGTCCGCCCAGTCGACGAACTCGCCGTTCATCCAGATCTTCTCGGTCTCGCGCATCCGCAGCAGCCTCCCTTCAGATGTTATGTGGCCTCTGTGACGGCGTCCATGGGCTCTGCTTTGGCGAGCCGCACGAGGTCGGCCGGAGCTAGCACCGCCATGTGCCTCGGAGACCCGGCGCCGATCCACACTCGATCGTGCACGAGGACCTGGTGATCGACCAGCACCCGATCCACCTTGGGCAGCGGAAAGGGCGCCACGGCACCGGGGACGAAGCCCGTCGCACTGCGCACCTCGTCGGCGCCGGCGATCTTGGCGCTCCGGGATCCGGCAGCTCGCGCGACCTTGCGCGAATCCGCCCTCCGGTCACCTGGCACGAGCACGACGAACGGTCTTCCGTCGCAGTCGAAGACCAGCGACTTCACGATCTGCTCCAGCTTGCAACCAACCGCACGAGCTGCGTCGTCCGCGGTCGGCGTCCCGTCCTCGAACTCCTCGATTCGGGCTTCGACACCGCGCTCCCGCAGGAAGGCGGCCACCCGTTCGACGGCATCGGGCCAAGGGGCTCGGGACACCCGGGGAGGCTATCGGCGCAACCGAACGCTGCGCAGTCCCGTTGTTTTAGGAGATGAATCCAAAAGAAGAAACGCGCATCGCCCGAACCGAGTCTGTCTTCAGGCACGTCAACGAGCGCATTGC
>JBOHAU010000030.1:0-2954 GCA_050698015.1 Gaiellaceae bacterium | reverse complement strand
CGACGTTGAGGCAGCCGACGCCGCCGGTGAAGTCGATGAACGTGTTGCCGTCGACGTCCGTGAGCGTTGCGCCCCGGCCCTCGGCAGTGACGATCGGATGGACGAGCGAGAGGGGAGCCGCGATCACGCGCTCCTTGCGCTCGATGATCTCCTTCGAGCGTGGGCCCGGGAGCTCCGTCCGGATCTCGATCGACTTCGTGACCGCCATGCAAGGGAAGATAGCGCAGTGATCGGCCTTCTGCATAGATGAATACTGAATATTCACTGGAGCCTCTCGATCAGCTGCGCGACTGGATCGACACCGAGATCGTCGCTCTGGCGACGGCGACGGCCGACGGAGCGCCGTCGGTGCGCATGGTGCTGCTCAAAGGCGCGGACGAGCAGGGCCTCCTCTTCTTCACGAGCTACGAGAGCCGCAAGGGACGGGAGCTGGCCGAGAACCCGCGGGCGGCGATGCTGATCCACATGCCCGGGCGGCAGATCCGCGTGGAAGGCCCCGTGGACCGCGTGCCGTCCGCCGAGTCGGACGCGTACTGGGAGACGAGGCCGCGGGGAAGCCAAATCGCCGCGACGGTCTCGACCCAGAGCCAGCCGATCGAGTCGCGCGAGGCGCTCGAGGAGCGGTTCGCCGACCTCGATCAATCGCATCCGGGCGAACTTCCCAGGCCTGCGCATTGGGGCGGCTACCGGCTCGTCCCCGAGTCGTACGAGTTCTGGGAGCACCGCGAGAACCGGCTCCACGACCGAATCCGCTACCGCCGCGACGGCGAGACCTGGAGGATCGAACGCCTCTCCCCCTAGTAACACAGTGTTACTAAGTCAGGATGGATCCTTAGGCTTGGTTTCGTGATCGTCGGGCACCTTGACTTGGACGCGTTCTTCGCCGCCGTCGAAGAGCTCGAGAACCCCGGGCTGCGGTCGAGGCCGCTCGTCGTCGGCGGCGATCCGCAGGGGCGCGGCGTCGTCGCGACCGCGAACTACGAGGCTCGCATGTTCGGCATCCACTCCGCGATGTCGTGCGCCGAGGCCCGCCGCCGTTGCCCGCACGCGATCTTCGTCCGACCGCGGCACTCCGTCTACCGGGAGTATTCGCAGACCGTCTGGAGCGCGGTTCGCGAGGTCGTGCCGACCGTCGAGCGCACCGGGATGGATGAGGGCTACCTCGACCTCGCCGAGGTCGCTTCGAACTTCAGCGAGGCGCGCGCGCTCGCCGAGGCAGTGCAGACCTCGGTCCGGGGAGCGACGAGCCTGACCGCTGCCATGGGCGTCGCGACGTCGAAGGTCGTCGCCAAGATCGCGAGCGACCGCCGGAAGCCGGGCGGGCTCACGGTCGTGCCACCCGGCCGCGAGGCGTCGTTCCTCGCTCCGTTCGACGTGCGCCGCCTCCCCGGAATCGGCCCGCGCTCCGAGGCTCGCCTGCGAGCTTCTGGGCTGGAGACGATCGGCGCGCTCGCCGCGCTGACCGACGCTGAGCTCAGGCAGCTCCTCCCCGGCAAGGTGGGAGCGCTCCTCCGAGACCGCGCGCGCGGCATCGACCCCCGCCCACTGGAAACGACTTCGGAGCGAATCTCGATCAGCACCGAGGAAACCTTCGAGCGGGACATCGGCGATCGCGACCAGCTCAAGGACGAGTTGCGGCGAATGGCGACGAGCCTCGCCGAGCACCTCGTTGAGAAGGGGGAGACCGCGCGCACCGTGACGACGAAGGTGCGCTATCCCGACTTCGCAATCCGCAGCCGCTCGACGAGCCTGCCGGTCGGCACCGACGACCCCGAGCGGATCGGCGGAGTGGCCTGCCAGCTCCTCGACCGCGCGCTCGACGACCGACCCGGCCCGCTCCGACTCGTCGGCGTCGGCGTCTCAGGGTTCGAGCCTCATCGCCAGCTCGCACTGGTCTAAAGGCCGAACGGTTTACGTTAACTCTCTAGCTCGCCCAACGGAAGCCCGTGGGCGAAATCTGCGGCGCCAATGGGCTCCCGGGCAGACCGGGCTCCGGCTTCGGCGCGTTGTAGCCACCGGGGGCGACGTCGTTGGCCCCGTCAGGGTGGAAGAGCGACGCGAGGTACTGGATCTGGCCACGGCCGGGGCCGAGCTCCCACTGCCCGCCGCCATACGGCTCGATGCCCTTCTCCGCGCAGTAGTCGTACGCGTCGAACAGGCGGCGGACGCTGCCGAAGCGCGACGGCTTGATGTTGATCGTGCGCGGCGGCCACGGGACGCTCTCGATGTCCTCGACTGAGTGGATGGGCGCGTCCCAGGTGATCCGGGCGGCGTGCGGCTCGAGGACCGGCCGCGTGTCGTCGGTGACCGCAGGGTCCTCGATCCAGGCGTCAGGGAGCGCCTCGATCACGCGTCGGTAGAGCGCAGGATCCGGCGGCTGGTCGACGACGGTGCCCTCGTACTGTCCCTTCCGGTCGACGGAGTCGATCGCCCCGGTCGCGGCGAGCTCGTCGAGGAGCTCTTCGTCCCACGAGCTCACCGGGTCGAGCTTGAAGCGCAGCGTCGGATACATCTCGAGCCAGGGCCTGAGCTGATCGACAGACTGCGGGTCGACCAGCCGTCTCGAGGAGACGAACGTCACCGGCCGCGGCTCGCGACCGACGGCTTCGGCGAGCGAGCGGCCGGCCTGGCGGAGCGCGAGGTCGAGCGCGGCGCTCTCGAACGCCCAGCGGCGGTAGTCGTGCGACGCCTTCATCTGCGGCTCCTCCGCGAAGAGCGTGAGCCGGTCGAGAAGCTGCGAGAACGAGTCCATCCCGTGGGACCCCTCGAGTGGCAGCTCGGCGGGCGGCGGATGATCCGTGCCTGTATAGGTCACGTCCTCGCCGACTCCCTCCTCACCACCGCCGCGCAGATGCACGAGTGTGGTCACCCTGGTGAACTCGGGCGAGACTACGTACTCGAGGCGTTCGAGCTCGTACGAGTCGATCTCGAGCGGCAGGTCGGCGACTGCGTCA
>JBOHAU010000029.1:0-15401 GCA_050698015.1 Gaiellaceae bacterium | reverse complement strand
GGACGGTCGCCGACCGACGTCTCGGAGACGATCCGGCCCACGAACTCCGAGCCGATCGCGGAGGCGTGCGTCATCGAGTCTCCGGACTTCATGCTCCCACGCGCGTGGAGCGCAGCCATGCGCGCCGAGAGCCCCGTTCCGGTCGCCGAGCGGTCGAGCCGGCCGGGGGCGACGACGACCGCGTTTCGGCTCACCGCGCCGACTCCCTGCCACGGCTCCGCGATCTGGACGATGCTGACTCCGGCGATCGACGGGTTCTCCGGGTGCTCGCAGGGGAGCTGCTCTCGGGCTGCAGCGCGGATCCGCTCCCCGGCAAGCGAAAGGTCACGCGCCTCGTGCGGTTCGATCGCGAAGCCGAGCGCGGCCGCGTCGGCGATCGCGTACCACATGCCCCCGTAGGCGACGTCGACGGCGATCTTGCCCAGGCCGTCAACCTCGAGCGGCGCATCGAGACGATCGGCAAAGCAGGGGACGTTCGTGAACTCGACGCTTTCGCAGCGGCCGTCTCGGCAGGCCGCCCGCACCTCGACCACGCCGCCCGGGGCCTCGAGCCGGAGGACAGTCTCCGGCTCGGACATCGGCAGGATGCCGGTCTCGAGCAGCACCGTCGCCGTGCAGATCGTGTTCGAGCCGGACATCGGCGGGTACTCGGTCGGCTCCATGATGATGAACCCCGCGTCGCAGTCCGGCCTCGTCGCCGGAATCACCAGGTTCGCGTGACAGGCGACGCTGCCGCGCGGCTCGCGCAAGAGCAGGCGCCGAAGCGCGTCGCCGTGGGTCCGCAGGTGCTGCATCTGCTCGAACACGGAATCGCCAGGCGGCGGGAGCACACCGCCAATGACGACGTTGCCGACCTCACCGCCCGCGTGGCAGCCGACCACGGTAATCGTGCGACGGGTGCGCATCCGCGTCGATTCTCGCGACTCGACCTCCGCTTTGCCGGGAGCGCCAACGGTCGCGGCTACAATGCGGCTTGACATACGGGGGCGACCAGGTTTCGACGTGGTCGGTTCTCCGGCTGAGTTGCAAGCCGAGGTCCCCGGTCGGCCTCGTAAAACAACCGGGAAACCAACGCAAGTGCGGATGACAATCACGCACTCGCTCTCGCTGCCTAAACCGTAGTGAGGCGCGTCGCCCCGAGCTCGGCCCGTGGCTCGGTCAGCGGCGTCAACTAACGGGCTTGGCGCCAAGGGAATGTCATCGCCTGAGGCGCGACACCAAAGGATGACTAGCCCGGCGGTTGGTCGGCTGTTCACCGGCCGGCGGGCGAATCTGAAGGGCAGCCTAAGCTTGTAGACGCTCTGTCGGTGCGGCCTCGGACGCGGGTTCGATTCCCGCCGCCTCCACTCCCGATCGAAGTCCGGCTCCGCTTGCGCGGAGCCATGACGACTTCGCTCGGATCATCGGCTAGCGGAGAACGGCGGCGGCCGACACCGGCAAAGCCGGCATCGTCGGCGTCTGTTCGTTTGCATCAGTCGATGGCAACGATCGCGTCGACGATGATCGGGACATTGAGGGGCGACGGTCCCTGTCCCGGTGCGCACCTGGCGTGACGCCCGGCGTCGCCCCACAGCTCTACGATCAGATCGCTGAAGCCATTGACGACTGTGGCGTTCTGCCCAAAGCCCGGCTCGCAATGAACGTAGCCAACCCCGCGATCCATTCCGTCACGCGATCGAGGTCTCCGAGCTCTCGCTTGAGCGACGCGAGCATCGAGAGGCCCGTCAGACGTGCCGCTTCGTAGGCCTGCTCGACATCGAGGTCGCTCCCGACGAGCCCTTGGACGAGTGGCATCGACCCGTCGAACGGCCCGTGACGGGCTATGTACCCAAGACCGTCATGAACCTTGACGAGTTGAAAGTTTGCCGGGCGGAACGAGTGGGACGGGGAGCGCAAGGCCGAGTTCGTCCAGGCGACTCTCGATCCGGCCCATCGCGAGGAGCCTAACTTGCAACCCGGCATCGGCGGCGGCTCAGAGTCAGGATGGGTTCATGTACGAGCTCGTCCCGGAGGATTTCGAGGTCCCGGCGGGGCTGGAGCACGAGCGCTTCCGGCTGCGGATGCTGACCGTCGAGGACGTCGTGAAAGACTTCGACGCGATCTGCGACAGGGTCGACCATGAGGGCCGGCCGCAACCTCCGTTTGCTGCCACGGTCAATGAGAACCTCGTCGATCTCGGCTGGCATCAGAAAGAGTTCGCGCTGCGCCGTTCGTTCGCGTACACCGTTGTCGCGCCCGACGAGTCCCGAGTGCTCGGCTGCGTCTACCTCTACCCATCCGAGACCCACGACGTGCTGGTGAAGATGTGGCTGCGTCGCGACGCCTGGGAGGAGGGGCTGGACCCAGTGCTCGAGGAGTCGGTGCGCTCGTGGGTCGGCCGCGACTGGCCGTTCACCCGCCCGACGTACGGTGAGCGAGACCGTTAAGGGCGGCCGATCAGCTCCTTGAACGCTGGCTCGTCGCGGATCGGATCGAAGTCCGAATCGTCCTTCGCATAGGCGCGAGAACGCTCCGACATCTCGATCGAGCGCCGGAGGTGCTCGAGCGCTTCATCCGTCTGCCCGGCAAGGCTCTCGCAGCACGCGACGTTGTAGAACAGGTCGGCGTACTCGGGATGAGCTTCGAGCACCTTGCGTCCGCGGTCGGCCGCCTCGGCATACTCGCCGGCTTCGTAGAGCGGGCGGAGCGGGGCCCAGAGCTCCCAGCCGTGGGGCTCGTAGGCCTTTCCGGCGACGCCGCCGAGGGCGATGATCGTCGTCTCCGGCTCCTCGGCGAATGCCGTCCGCTTCACGCCGGGACGAGCGAAGACGAGCGTGCCGGCCGGAGCAACGACCCGGTCGCCGTCGAACTCGAACACGGCCCGACCCCGCTGAACGAGGTACAGCTCCTCGTTCCCGTCCTCCTCGTCCTCGTCGTGCTCGTTGATGATCCGGTCGCCCGCGTTGCGGCCCGTCCAGGCGTTGACACCGAAGGCCGTGATGCCGAGGTGGTGCCGGACAGGTCGCCAGGGGCAGCGCCCGTCGGTCACCTCGTCGATCTCGTCGAGCTGCGCGACCGCGTAATCGCTCATCAGACTCCTTTCAGGTCTTCGTGGTTCCTGCGGACGCTAGGGCCTGGCGGACTCGATCGCCGAGCGTCGCGAGCCTCTCCACGGGCTCGTTGCTGAACACGAAGCGGACGTGGCGGCCGGCGATGTCGCCGCCCCAGCCGCGCATCGGCGTGGCTGCGACTCTCTGCTCCAGAAGAGCGCGGGACACGTCCTCGCAGTCCAGGCCGAGCGCGCCGACGTCGAGGAGAAGAGACCAGGCGCCCGCCGGACGCACCGCGGGAAAGCCGTCGAGCTGCCGCAGCGTCTCGTCACGCCGGCGCTGCCACTCCCTGTTCGCGGCGGCCAAGTCCTCGTCAGGGACGCCGAGGGCAACGCGCGTCCCGATCTGCGCGAACCCGCCGGCGACGAGGCCGTTGTAGACGTGCACGCGCGAGACGTCGTTCACGAGCTCACCAGGTGCAACCACCCAGCCGATGCGCCAGGCGATCATGCGGTGCTCGAACGTCGGAGCGCCGACCGTGACCGTTCGATCGCGCATGCCGGGAAGGGCCGCGGGATGTCGAACGGCGCGGTCGTCGTACAAGACTCCTTCGAATCCAGCCCAGTAAAGCAGCGAGAAGTCACGATCGCGACAGATGGCTGCCACGGCGTCCCACTCCTCCTCGCTCGCCACCCAGCCGGATGGGAACGAGGCGTTGTTGAGGAAGACGACCCGGGTGCGGTCGGTCACCGCATCGCGCAGCGCATCGACGTCGAGCCGCCATTCGCCGCCCTCGACGAGAAGTGGCACGAGGCTCGGAACCGCGCCTACGAGCCGGACGCGGTTGAGCATCCCGGCATACGTGGGGTCGGTGAGCATCACCTCGTCCCCGGGCTCGGTCAGACAGAAGAGCGCGTCGAGCATCGCATCACCCTCGCCGCACGTGATCACGATCTCCTGCACGTCGTAGCTCGGTCCGCCGCGCCGCTCGATCTGCGCAGCGACGGCCTCCTTGAGATCGTCGCGGCCGGTGAAGGGCAGCCAGCTGTTCGCCTCGTCCTCGCCGATCGCTGCCCGGGTCGCCTCCATTGCTTCCTCGGGCGGCGGGATGTCGGTGTCGAGGTTCTCGAGGCGAAGAATCTCCGGGTCGTCCGCGGCCGCCGCGGCGACCCGATCGATGTGGAACCCCGGAATGTGTTCAAGACGTCGGACACTCATTGCGTCTCCTTCAAACGTGAACCAGGACCTGGTCGAGCGGCCGCGGGACCTGTTTGGCGTCGAGCGCCTGGACGAGCAGGCGCGCGTATCGGATCTTCCGTCTGCCGCCGCTGCCCATGAAGCGCCGAAGTTGTTCCTCGGTGCTGCGTCCGTGCCATGCGGGCTGCTTCTGGAGCGTTCGGAAGGCTCGCAAGTCGCCCTCCGCCTCGACGACCTGTTCGACGGCGGCGGCGCCGTGCGCCCGGATGAGCTCGTCCTCGAGGTCTTCCACGCAGACGTAGAAGCCGAGTCGTTCCATGTCGGCCCGCGTGAGGTCTGAGCCGAGGCCCGCGCGTTCGAGGCCGCGCCGGAACTCGCTCTCCTCTGCCGCGTCACAAAGGCCCGCCAGCTTGACGTCGAGCCCGTTTGGGCCGTACCGCTCCAGGAATCGTTCGATCGCCTGCGCACCGCCGATCGGCACGACCGAGACGCCTTCGTCTTCGAGGTTTCGGCCGCGGCGCTCAGCCAGCGCTTCCAGCGCCCACTAGTCGCTGATTCCCTCCACCAGCACGACAGCACGCGGATCGGACATTTCGCCGCAAGCGTATTGCGGTTCCGAGCCGCGTCCGTATCGTGCGAGACATGAGGGCCGCCGCCGCCTTCGGACTACTGCTCGCAGTTGCCGCCACTGTAACGACGGGCGGCGCGTCCGCCGTAGCGCACTCCGACGTGGCTGCATCGGACGGGAGGATCGCCTTCGTCCGCTTCACGCCGCGGGTCGGCCGCCCACGGATCCATACGGTGGGGGCCGACGGTCGGGCGCTGAGCGCGCTCCGCCTTCCGGTCGCCGCCGCCGAAGCCCCCGCGTGGTCGCGAGACGGGCGGATGCTCGCCTTCATCGGTGGGCGCAACCGGCCGAACGAGACGCATGTCCTCGTCGAAGACGAGCTCTACGTCGCGCGGGCCGACGGCTCGCGGGCGAAGCGACTCACGGCGGGCCGCACCCACGAGTCGGCGCCGGCCTGGTCTCCGGATGGGAAGCGCCTCGTCTTCGTGCGCTCCGTCGGCACGCGGAATCGCTCGGCGCTGTGGACGATCGGGGCGAACGGCCGCGGCCTGCGCCGGCTGACCTCGGGCGCGATCGACATCCAGCCGTCGTGGTCGCGCCGGGGCCAGATCGCCTTCGTACGCATCGACCCGAGGACGTTTCGGAGCGCGATCTGGTTCGTGCGGCCGGACGGACGAGGGCTCCGGCGGCTTCGAACGGGGCTCGAGAACGTCACGCGCCCGGTCTGGTCGCCCGTCGCGTCACGGCTGCTACTCACCGACGGAAAGACGCTGATGGCCGTCAACGGCGACGCCGGCAAGCGGCGAACGATCACGAAGCTCGCCGCCGACTCTCGCGGAATCCGCGTCGATCCGGAGCCGGCGTGGTCGCCGGACGGCAGACAGGTCGTGTTCAAGGAGTCGCGGCCGCGGGCGAGGGGTCGCGTCGACCTCTGGATCGTGAACGCGGACGGCACGCACAGGCGCCGACTGACGAGTTCTCCCGGGATCGACTCGGATCCGCATTGGCGGGGTTGACAAGCCGCTTTCGGCCACGAAACTGAGTCTCACTAGGGCAGATAACCGTGTTCTGCGGCGGCGGGACTGCTCCCGAACAAGGAGCGATGATGATCCGCACTCGTACGCCGCGGCTGATTGGACTCGTTGTTGTGTTCGCAGCGCTCGTGGCTGCGGCCATCCCGGCCTCTGGCGGTGCCGTTTCGGGCACGCAGCCGTGGGTCGTCGTCCTCTGCAAGTTCACGGACCTGAGCGCCGAGCCGCACGCGCCGTCGTTCTACGACCCCGAGTACGAAGGCACCGGCGCGAGCGCTCTCGACTTCGTCGACTACTGGTCCGACGTCTCCTACGGCGCCCTCAGCGTCACGGGGACGACCGTCGTCTCGAAGTGGTACTCACTCGGGATGACCCGCTACGAGTGGGCGGGACTCAATCGCTTCAACAAGATCAGGACCTGCGCCGACACGGCCGCCGCCGACGTCAACTACGCGAACTTCTACGGCGTCGTCGCTCTCTTCAACGACGACAGCGCCGCGCGGACGGCGTCGACGACGCTTTCCGGTGCGATCGGCGCCGGCGACACGACGATCACCGTCGCCTCGTCGGCCGGCTTTCCCGCCGCTCCGTTCGCCGTCACGATCAACGACGGCTCGCCGAACGATCTCGAGGAACTGCACGTCACGAACGTGAGCGGGACGACCTGGACGGTCACGCGCGGATACGAGAACTTCAACCCGGCCAACCCGCACGCGAGCGGCGCCGCGATCAACCTGATCGACGGCGGCGATCTCGGCAACTGGGGCCCGGGCCAGGTGGGAATAACGCTGGGCGGCAACAACTTCAACCTCGGGCTCGTCGTCGGGCCGGAGGACTACAACCTCACGGGCCTGACCCACGAGACGGGCCACGGCTTCGGCTACGGCCACTCGCGGAAACTGTCGACGTCGACGACGGACTACAACGACTGCTACGACATCATGAGCGCGTACGCGACGTGCTCGTTCAGCGGCGACTTCGGCGAATCGCAGCTAGGAAGCGTGAACGCCGCGGCCGGTCCCGGCATCACCGGAATCCTGCTCGACCTCCAGGGCTGGATGCCCGCGCCGCGGGTCTTCACGCTCGACAACACCGCTTGTAACCAGGCGACCCTGGACCTGGCCGGCCTGAACTACTCCGCTGTAGCGGGCTACCTCGTAGCGAAGGTCCCCGCGGCGCTGACGATCCCGACGCCGGGGGGCGGGACGACGACGAGCCAGCACTACTGGCTCGAGTACCGCGACAAGAGCGGCTGGGACAACGGATTGCCTGCGAGCGCGGTCGTGCTTCATCTCCGTGGCGCGGACGGCGTCGCCTACTGGGTGGACGGCGCGGCCGGGGACGGCGACCTGCGAGTGGGCGAGGAGTACGTGGACGCGGGCCAGAACACCTACGTCGCCGTCAACTCGATCAACACGGTGACGCATCAGGCCCGCGTTACCCTCGCCGGCTGCAAGCTGAATGCGAGCCTCGCCTACTCCGGAGCGACGAGCGGGCAGTTCTCCGACCAGGTCACGCTCGCAGGGGATCTCACCGTGACAGGCTCCGGCGCGCCGGTTCCTTCGGAGCTGGTCAGCTTCACGCTGGGCTCGCAGTCCTGCAGCGCCACGACGAACGCAGCCGGTCACGCCTCGTGCACCGTCACGCTCAATCAGGTCCCCGGCGCCTACACAGTCAGCTCGTCGTTCGCGGGCAACACTGCGTACAACGCCGCGTCCGACTCCGACGCGTTCGCGCTGCTCAAGGAAGTGACGCAGGCGACCTACACAGGGCCCGCGGCCGGCGACTACCACGACCCCGTGACGCTCTCGGGAACGCTCGTCGACCCCGACGCGTCGGGCGGTCCGGTCGCCGGCAGGTCGCTGAGCTTCACGATCGGCGCCACCGACACGTGCTCCGGGACGACCAACGGCGCCGGCACGGCGAGCTGCACCCTGTCGCCTGACCAGGTTCCGGCGTCCTACAGCGTCGTAACCCAATTCAGCGGTGACGCCTTCTACCTCCCGAGCAGCGACAGCGATCCCTTCGAGATCACCAAGGAGGAGACGGTCACGACCTACACCGGTCCCACCGTGATCGCTCAGGGGCTGCCCGTGACGCTCTCCGCCCATCTCGAAGAGGACACGCCGGTTCCGGTTGCCGGGCGGACGCTGACGCTGAGACTCGGCACGCAGAGCTGCACGGGCGTCACTGACGCCGGAGGCAACGCGAGCTGCACGCTCGTGGTCACCGTCGCGCTAGGCTCGCAGCCGCTCGCGGCCGAGTTCGCAGGTGACGCCTACTACCTGCCCTCGAGCGACACCGCCACGGCGCTCGTGTTCGCCTTCGCCTCGCGCGGCTCGTTCGTCCTCGGCAATCAGACCGTGGCCGCGGCGACGCCGGCGACGACAGTCACCTGGTGGAGCCACTCCTGGTCGTCACTCAACAGCATGAGCGGCGGCCCGGCGCCGAACGCCTTCAAGGGCTTCGCGGGCACTCCGAGCCCGGCGACCCCCACGTGCGGGGGCTCCTGGACGTCCCGGCCGGGAAACAGCTCCTCGCCCGTCGACGACGTTCCGTCGTTCATGGGAGTGGTCGTCTCGAGCGGTGTGACGAAGGACGGCAGCACCGTCTCCGGCGACATCGTCAAGATCGTCGTCGTCACCACAGACCCCGGCTACGGGCCTTCGCCCGGACATCCGGGGACGGGCAGGGTCGTTGCGACGTACTGCGGCTAGCGTCGCCAGAACACTCAGCGGGGCGCGGCTAGCCGCGCCCCGCGCCTACGCCTAGGCGTCCGTTGCGAGGCGCTGCCGCATCGCCGCTTCGATCCGCACCGCGATCTCCGGCTGTTCTTGCTCGAGCCGGCGGAAGTCGGAGCCGAACATCACGAGCAGCTCCGCCGGCGACGTCGTCGTGACCGTGGCGCTGCGGCGGCCGCCTGTGAGCATCGCGACCTCGCCGAAGAAGTCTCCGGGGCCGAGATCCGCGAGCGTCACACCGTCGGCCGTCACGGTCGCGGTGCCCTGAGTGAGGACGAAGAACGAGTAGCCGGGCGCACCCTCACCGCAGAGACGTGATCCCTCATCGGCGGTTCGGTTGGAAAACCACCGCGCGAGCCTTTGGAGGTCGGGCTCATCCAGCGATTCGAAGAGCGGGATCGTGGCGAGCTCTGCAGCGATGGCCATGCAGGCGCTGAACATAATCCGGCGTCGACGCAAGACGCCGCAATTCACCAGAGTTTCACCATCTCATTCGAGATACTGCGAGGCCGATGCGGATCGACGTGAACGGGACGCGCCTGTGGTTCACGTCGAGGGCGCGGCGCTCGTCCCTGACGGCCCGCGGATGCGTCAACGGCCAACGGTCGTGCTCCAGCACGGCGGGCCGGGGAGCTTCGACCATTCGTACTTCAAGCCCGACTTCGGACGGCTCTCGAACGTCGCGCAGGTCGTCTATCTAGACCTGCCGGGACACGGCCGCTCCGGGTGGGGAGACACGGCGACTTGGTGCTTCGAGTTCTGTGCCGCTCTCTGCCGAGCGCTCGGCGTGAGGCGGCCCCCGACTACGCCCAGGGCGCGTACCACGACAACTGGTTCGCGGTCGTCGGCGCCGACGGCGCGCGGTTGCCGGCGAGAGCGCTGCCGGCGCCGCTAGGCGGGAGGACGCGCTAGTTACCTTCAGCTGAGCGCGCCGCCGCGGTGTGGCTCTTCGTCACCCGCTCGAGCTCGGCGTAGTCCGTTAGGTCGAGGCGCAGCGGCGTCATCGACACGTAGCCCTGCTCGAACGCCCAGAGGTCGGTGCCCTCGCGATGGCGCTCGAGCGGCACGACCGTGAACCAGTAGTGCTGCCGGCCCATTGGGTCCTCTTGCGGGACGACGCGTCCCGCATAGTGGTCTACAGCTTGTGACGCCCACTGAAGCCCCTGCGGCTTGCGCGGGAAGTTGACGTTCACGAGCGGCGGGCACTCCTCGTCCAGCAGCTCCTCGAGCACGCGTTCGACCCATGGCTCGAGCACGGTGAAGTCCTCGTCCTCGTCTTCGATCGGAGCGCTCAGAGCGATCGCGCGGACGCCGAGCAAGGCGGCCTGCTTCGCGGCGGCGACGGTGCCGGAATGCCAGATCGAGGTGCCGAGGTTGGGCCCGAGATTGATCCCGGAGAGGACGACGTCGACCCGTTCCCAGTGGTATGTGCCGAGCGCGACGCAGTCCGCGGGCGTCCCGTTGACGCGGTACGCCTCGATGTCGCTGAAGATCTTCGTCGGGCGGTAACGAACGGGTCTCGACGCAGTGATCGCGTGGCCGGCTGCCGACATCTCGACATCAGGGGCCACGACCCGGACGTCGCCGAACTTTCGCGCGACCTTCGCCAGCGTCGCGATGCCGGGGCTATAAATGCCGTCGTCGTTCGAGACGAGGATTCGCATCCGCTTCTCCTCCTCCGCCGCCTTCAGTTACCGATCCCGGAGCACTGCATGCACGTGACCCTTAGGAGGGATGGGAGCAGCTCCTCTCCAAGCCGGCTGAGCTCGTCGTTGCTGCAGGTGGCGACGGGACGATACGCAAGGTCTTCAGAGAGCTTGCCACGTCGGGCCTCTCGGTCGACGTGGTCATTCCGCGGAAGCGATCCCGATGGGCGTATACGGCAACATTGCCCGCTTCGATCGTCTGACCGGTCAGAAGACCGAGTCCGGGCTCGTCTTCCTCGGCTGGGACCAAGGGCGCTCGTGGGGCTCGCCCTACAGCTTCTTCCTGAACAACCTGGGTGAGCGGCCGCACATTGCGCTGCATCCGGAAGGCCGCGGCTGGCTGCTGACTCCGAGCGCGATCGCGCTCGGAAAGGGCGACGCGCATCCGCGCTGGCAATCGCCGAGGCCGCCAAGCCCGTGCTGATCAGGCCGCTCGCCGAGATGAACAACTCGAAGAACCCCTATTGCGCGTTCACGCCGGGCGGAAGCAGGCGCGGAGCGGCCTACTCCACCCCGCTGGTACAAGCGCGCGTCTCAGCGGCGCGTCCGCTTCGTGAGCTTCTACAACGGGCCGGCGGGTGGCGCGTACGACCTCGGCACGAAGCCGAGGAGCCTTGCCGCCTACCGCCGCTTCATCGTGCCGCTGTCGTGATGATGCCGGTGTGCCCGCGGCGCTCCCTCCTCCAGAGCTGATCGCACCGGCGCCGGACGAGGTGTCGTTCGGCCGGGTCGCCGGCCGCGTCCCGCGCGGCACCGAGTCCGTGCGGGTCAGCATCGGCACCCGCCTGCTGGCAGAGAAGGCCGTCGGTGGAAGGCGGTTCGATTTCACGGTCGAGCTGCCGCCGCGCGATGTGACCTTGCGCGTGACGGCGGTCGACGGGCGGGGGCGTCGGTCGTCGACCGCCGTCGGGCCGGTCTTCGGGCTGCCGTCGAGCACAAGGCCGAGAGGCCCGCCTCGCGGTTACGAGGATGCAGCTCTGGCGAGCACGATCAGCGGCCTGGCCCGCGGCTTCTCCGGCATCTGCGGGATCTTCGTTCAGGATCTTCGGACGGGCTCCGGTGCCGCCTGGAACGCCCGCGCGCAGTTTCCGGCCGCCTCGACGCTGAAGGTGGCGATCGCCATCCAGGTCCTCGTGGCGCACCGCGGCAGGCCTCCACCAGGAAGTTCCGTCGACCGACTGCTCCGGCGGATGCTCGTCCCTTCATTCGACAAGCCGGCCAACGAGCTCCTGACGTGGCTCGGGGGATCGACGAGCGGCGGCGCGGCGAAGGTCAACGCTACGTTGCGCGCGCTCGGCCTCTGGGAAACGGAGATGTACGGCGGGTACATCGTTCCGGCCGCGCGGCGACCGATCCCGCTGAACGCGAGCGATCAGCCCAGCTTCGTCGGCAAGCGCACGACCGCGTGGGATTTCGGACGCCTGCTCCGCTACCTCCACATGTCCGCGGACGGAAAGGGACTGCTCGCACGGCGCTTCCGCGGCAGCTTCGTGCCGGCGGACGCACGCTTCCTTCTCTACCTGATCGCGCACGCGAGGCCGAACTGGCTCGGACGGTATCTGCCCGGAGGTGCAGGGGTGGTGCACAAGCCCGGCTGGATCAAGCGTGCTCGGCACGACGGGGGGCTCGTCTATTCGCCCGGTGGAGCGTTCCTGGTCGTGGTCATGACCTGGAACGGCCGCGGCGTCGACGTCTCGTCGGAAGTTCTCGCCGCGCGCGTGGCGCGGGCCGCGTACGACCGCTTCAGGCGGTCTCGGCCAGCGCGATAGCGCCCAACACGCCCGAGCGCGGCGCGAGTGCCGGCAGCATGATCGTCCCGGCCTGCTGGTAGCCGTTCATGAGTCGCGCCACCTGTTGCTGAACCAGCGGCAAGAGGGCGGGCTGCAGCATCACGCCGCCGCCGAGGAGGATCCGCTCCGGCGAGAGCACGGAGATCACCGAGACCAGCCCGAGCGCGAGGTAGTGAGCCTGGAGCTCCCACACTCGAGCGTCGCCGTCGAGCTCCTCCGGGCGCCGGCCCCAGCGCGCCTCGATGGCCCGGCCTGACGCGAGCCCCTCGAGGCAGTCGCCGTGGAAGGGGCAGACGCCGTCGAACGGGTCGCGATCACGGTCGTGTGGGATGCGCAGGTGTCCGACCTCCGGATGCACGAGCCCGTGCAGGAGCTTGCCTCCGGCCATTCCGCCGCCGCCGATGCCGGTGCCCACCGTGATGTACGAGAAGGTGTCGAGCCCCTTGGCGGCTCCCCAGCGGTATTCGCCGAGCGCAGCTGCATTGACGTCGGTGTCGAAGGCGACCGGGACCTCGAGGCGGCGGCCGATCTCCGGGGCAACGTCGGTATGAGCCCAGCCGGGCTTGGGAGTGGAGGTGATGTAGCCCCAGGTAGCCGACTCGCGGCGCGGGTCGATCGGCCCGAAGGAGCCGATCCCGACTGCGGCGACCGGCCCTTCGCGGTGGAAGAAGGCGATCACTTGCTCGATCGTCTCGGCAGGCGTCGTCGTGGCGATCGTCTCAGTTGCCCGGAGATCGTCCGGGCCGGTGCCGATCGCGCACTCCCACTTGGAGCCGCCGGTCTCGATTCCGCCGTAGACCGTCAACCCGCGTCTCCCGACGAGCGCCGGACGAGGAACTCTGCCGGGAGAACAACGACGCGCGGCCGCTCGGGGGCACGCCCTTCGATCCGCTCGAGGAGAAGCTGTGTGCCGAGGCTGCCGAGCGTCTCGGCCGGCTGCGCCATCACGGTCAGGAAGGGATAGAGGCGCGAGGCGTACTCGATGTCGTCGAAGCAGACGAGCGCGACGTCGTCGGGTACGTCCAGGCCGTGCGCGCGCACCGCCTCGATCGCGCCGACGGCGACGAGATTGTTGACGGTGAAGACCGCCGTGGGGGGCTCCTCGAGCTCGAGCAGCCGGCGCATGCCTTCCAACCCGCCCGAGGGGTCGGCTGACGAGCCCACGATCAGCTTCGGGTCGAGCTCGAGGCCGGCCGCATCGAGCGCGGCTTCGTAGCCCTGCCGCCGGTCGCGCGCGGTCGAGACCTCGTCCGACTCGGTCACGAACCCGATTCGCCGGTGGCCGAGCGCGATCAGGTGCTCGACGAGTCGGCGCGCGCCGCCCCTGCTGTCCCCGACGACGACGTCCGATTGCACGCCGGGAATCGTGCGATCGATCAGCACGAACTTCACCCCGAACCCGGCGAGCCTTTGCAGATGCCCCTTCGAGCGATCACTCACGGGGGCAATCACGATCCCCTCGACTCGGTGCGCGAGCATTTCTTCGATCACCTCGCGCTCGATCGTCAGGTCGGCGCGCGTGTCGCAGAGGATCATTCGATACCCAGCCCGTCGGGCGACGTCTTCGGCGCCGCGAACGGCCAGCGTGAAGAACGGATTGGCGACATCCGGGACGATCAGCGCCAGCGTCCCGGTCTTCTGCCGGATCAGTCCGCGGGCGAGGCGGCTGGGGACGTAGCCGAGCTCGGCGATCGCCGTCTCGACGCGACGGCGCGTCTCGGGACTGACCCGCTCGCTGTCGTTGATGACGCGCGAGACGGTCATCGAGGAGACGCCCGAACGGCGTGCGACGTCCTTGATCGTCACGCTCGCGGGGTGGGTCGTCATCTACTGCTCATGGGATCAGTAACACGTTGGAGCGTCGGCTCGGACATCCTGCCGCTTGACTCCTGGTCATCGTGTGTGTTATCGATACCACATCGAGTAGGGAATCGGCAAGAGGAGGGCTCGTATGCATCGGAGAAGGAGACGACCGCTTGTCCTGGCGCTCGCTCTCGTCGTCGCCGTCAGCGCGGTCCTGGTGGCCGTCGCGGCTGCCGGGACGTCGAAGCAGAGTGCGACCAAGATCAAGGTCGGTCTGATCACGAAGGACGTGACGAATCCGTTCTTCGTGAAGATGCGGCAGGGCGCGACTGCGCAGGCGAAGAAGCTCGGCGCCGAGCTGGTCTACGCCGCCGGCAAGAACAGCTCGGACAACGCGAGCCAGATCGCGGCGATCGAGAACATGACGACCGCCGGCGTGAAGGGCATCCTGATCACGGTCGCCGACGCCAAGGCGGAGAACGCGGCGATCAGGAAGGCGCGGAAGGCGGGCGTGCTCGTGATCGCGCTCGACTCACCGACGAACCCGACCACCGCCGTCGACGCCCTCTTCGCCACCAACAACTTCAACGCCGGCGTCCTGATCGGCCGGTACGCACGGGCGGCCACCCGTGGGAGGACCGTGACGATCGCGATGCTCGACGAGCATGCGGGCTCGTCGGTCGGGAAGCTCCGCCACGACGGCTTCCTGAAGGGCTTCGGGATCAAGAACTCGAACCCGCAGATCGCCTGCACCGGCAACGGGCAGGGTCAGACGGCGCCGTCGCAGACGGCGATGGAGAACTGCCTCCAGAAGAACAACGCGATCAACGTCGTCTACACGATTAACGAACCGAGCGCCAAGGGCGCGTGGAACGCCCTGAAGAACGCCGGCAAGACCAAAGCCGGCACGACGATCGTCTCCGTGGACGGTGGCTGCGCCGGTGTCCGCAACGTCAGGGCCGGCATCATCGACGCGACCTCGCAGCAGTACCCGCTGCTGATGGCGTCGAGGGGCGTCAGTGCCGTGGTGCGGTACGCCAGGACCGGCCAGAAGGTGTCCGGCTACACCGACACCGGTGTGAACCTGATTGCGTTGCGGCGGCGGGTAGGTGTCCCCTCCAAGGGCGTCGTGTACGGCCTCAGGAACTGCTGGGGCTAGACCGAGGCCTCGCTACCAGAGACCGGGGCGTCGGCGACGCCCCGGTCTCGCCTCGCCTGTCGGATACTCCTTCGTCGTGACCGCGTTGGCCTCCACCGTCCAAGTCACGCGCCGGGTGCTCGGCGCGCCGACAGTCGGGCCGTTCCTCGCCCTCCTGTTGGCGATGGCGTTCTTCTCTTACAAGTCGGAGAACTTCCTCCAGGGGCAAAACCTCTCGCTCGTCCTCCAGCAGGTGATGGTCGTCGGCGTGCTGGCGATCGGGCAGACCTTCGTGATCCTGACCGCGGGCATCGATCTCTCCTGCGGGACGGTCATGGCGTTCGGCCAGATCGTGATGACGAAGCTGGCGGTCGCGGAGGGCGTCGACCCGTTGCTCG
>JBOHAU010000028.1:0-10977 GCA_050698015.1 Gaiellaceae bacterium | reverse complement strand
GAGGCGGTGCCGGTCGGTGTAGTGCAGGCCGACGTCGAACGGCTTCAGCCGGCGAAGCACGGCCGATCCGATCCGCCCCGCCGCGACGGTGCCTACCTGCATCCCCTCGAGGTCGTACGAGCGCGAGACGCAATCGGCGATGTTCCAGCCGCCGTCCAACACCCATTGGTGCGCAGGCAGGTAGTTCCGAACGAGGGAGAGGATCAGCATCACGACGTGCTCGGCGACGCTGATCGAGTTGCAGTAGGTGACCTCGGTGACCGTGATCCCTCGATCCATCGCCGCCTGGAGGTCGACGTGGTCGGAGCCGATCCCCGCCGTCAGCGCGAGCTTCAGGTTCGGCGCCTTCGCGATCCGGTCCGCGGTCAGATAGGCCGGCCAGAACGGCTGCGAGATCACGATCTCGGCCTCGGAGAGCTCCCGCTCGAACTCGGAGTCGGGACCGTCCTTGTCGGAGGTCACGACGAAGCGATGCCCCCGCTCGTCGAGGAACCGGCGCAGCCCGAGCTCGCCGGACACGCTCCCGAGTAGCTCGCCGGGAGTGAAGTCGACCGCCTCAGGTGTCGGCGTGGTCGACCCGTCGGGATAGCGCTCGATCGTCGGGATCCCGTCACGCGCAGAGGAGGGCGGATATCCGTCGACAGGGTCGTCGTAGAGGACGCACAGGACGTTCGCCATCGCATTTCCTTTCGCTCGGGTTCTGACCAGTGCATCTTGGCGTCAGAATCACTCGCGTGACTCGAGATCTTTGGCGCGAGGAGACGATCGAGTCGCGGTGGGAGGCAACCGCTGCGGTCGTGCTCGTGATCGCCGTCCAGCTCGGGGCTGCCTTCGTGAGTCTCAGGCAGGACTGGGCACTGCCGTGGTGGGTCTGGCTGATCCCGGTGCCTCGCGTGCGATCAACATCCTCAAGTAGCGCCTGAGCGGCCGACTTTACGCGCCGCTAACCCGCAGTTGACCCGGGCCACATTTACGACCCGATTTCTGACCCGGACGGGTCACACCAACTCGCTCAGCTCATCGCCACGCTGTTGGGATAGGTGGGCACCGGGCCTACCAACCATGCGAGGGAAGTAGCCCGGTGACCCCCAGAGAAGGTAACCCAAGGAGGAGAACTTCGTGTTGAAGTCTCTACTGATCGGCCTCGTGGCGCTACTTGTGCTCGTCACGGGTGCGACCGCCGCCTCGCCGAAGCAGAAGGTGAAGAACGTGAACCGCCTCTGCGTCTGGGTCGAGTCGGGCAACAACACGCCGGACACGGCCTGGGACTTGAAGATCAAGAAGGCGTATACGGCGAACGTCAAGACCTGCATCGTCGGCAAGCAGGGCAAGACCGGCAAGCAGGGCAAGCAGGGCAAGACCGGAGCCAAGGGTGCTACCGGCGCTCAGGGCCTCATGGGCACTCCCGGTGCTCAGGGCCTCATGGGCACCCCCGGTGCTCAGGGTCTCCAGGGCATCGCCGCTCTGGCTGGCAAAAACGGCCTCGACGGCTTCGACGGCCTCGACGGCCTCGACGGTGAGGACGGCGAAGACGGTGCCGACGGTGCCGACGGTGCCGACGGTGTCGACGGTGTCGACGGAGCCGTCGGTGCCATGGGCCCGATGGGTCCGATGGGCCCCCCTGGTCTCGACGGTGAGGACGGCGTCGACGGCCTGAACGGCCTCGACGGTGCCGCCGGCGTCGACGGTGTCGACGGAGCCGAGGGTCCGATGGGCCCCGCTGGCCCTGCAGGACCTCAGGGCGAGACCGGTCCCGCCGGTCCGGCCGGTAAGGACGGAGCCGACGGTGCTCCGGGTCCCGCCGGTCCACAAGGACCCGCAGGCCCCTCGGGGTCTGACGGCAACGCGATCATCACGGTCGCCGGTACCACGGTCGCGGGTGAAAAGACCTTCACGGTCAACTGCCCGCCGAACTACGCCGCGATCAGCGGTGGCTACAACATCCAGGGTTCGGTGACCGCTTCGTATCGCTCGAACGCTTCAGGCGATCCGCTCGGCACTACCTCCTGGACGATCACTCAGACGTCGGGCAACTCCGATTCAGGAGTCGCCTACGTCTACTGCATGCCGGTGGCAACGCCGTAGAACAGCACAGCAACAAGGCAGGGATACGTCCCTTGCCCCGAGCCGCGCGCTGGACTCTCTCCCTCCCGCGCGGCTCCGGGAAGGGACGTAAACCAACGAAAGGAGCACCACATGATCCACCGAGGTGATGTGATCGAGAACCCGGTCACTGGCGAGCGGCTCACGTTCGTCCAGACCTCGGCCGAGACCAACGGTGCGCTCGTCGTGGTCGAGGCAGTTGTTCAGCCGACCGGCTTCGTCGCCTAGGAGCACCTGCATCCCTACCAGGAGGAGCGCTTCGAGGTAGTCAATGGCGAGCTTGGCTTCAAGCTCGGCAGGCACCGGATGTACGTCAAGCCGGGCAAGGACGTTCGCGTCCCGCCGGGCACACCGCACAAGTTCTGGAACGCGAGCGACACCGAGGAGGCGCACTTCGTCTGCAAGGTCACGCCCGCGCTCCAGTTCGAGCAGTTGATCGAGACGATGTTCAACCTTGCCGCCGACGGCAAGACCAACCGCAAGGGAATGCCGAACTTGCTGCGTCTGGCGGTGATCGCGCAGGCCCACTTCGGTGACGTGAGGCTGCCGTTCCCGCCCGAGTGGATGCAGCGGATGGGACTGGCTATGGGCGCACCGCTCGGACGGCTGCTGGGCTACGAGTCGGTCTACGTGCCGGTGGTGGCACCGGCTGTCTAGCACCACGCTGTAGCGACGCCGCGTGGAAGGTTCGCGCGCAGGCCTCTCGCAAGCAGCGTGCCGTCGCATTCGGCAAGGAACTGCGGCCAGGCGATGCGCTGGGCCGGCTCGAGATCCCGCGACTCGGGCTCCGAGTGGTCGTCGTCGAGGGGACGAGCGCCGACGAGCTCGCGCGCGGTCCAGGTCACTACCCGACGACACCGCTCCCCGGCCTCGGGGGCACCGCGGCCGTCGCCGGCCACCGGACCACCTATTCGCATCCCTTTCGCCACCTCGACGAGCTCGGAGCGGGCGACCGAATCGACCTCACGACGCCCTACGGCAGCTTTCGATACATCGTGCACGGCCGGAGGGTCGTCGACGATCGCGACTGGTCGATCGTGCGCCCTCGCTCGTTCGAGCAGCTCGTCCTCACCGCCTGCCACCCGCTCTACTCGGCGGCGAAGTGCATCATCGTCTCGGCGCGGCTCGGCGCCGCGGTTTGACCAAGCACCGGGGCGTCTGCACACTCAAGGCGTGTCCGGGTTACAGGGGATAGGCGGCGACGTCGAGGGCGCCTTGGAGAATGTCAACTTCCCGGCGTACGTCATCGACAGCGCCGGGGTGATCCGCTGGCTCAACCCGGCCGCACTGCGGTTGGTCGGCGACGTCCGCGGCAGGCAGTTCACCTCCGCCGTCGCACCGGAGGACCGGCGCTACGCTCGGGACCTGTTCGCGCGGAAGGTGGTCGGGAACGCGTCCGTGACCGACGCCGAGGGCGTCCTGCTCGACCAGCACGGCGACCGCATTGCCGTCGACATCAGCTCAGTGCCGCTCATGCGGGGCGGGCGCGTGATCGGCGTCTTCGGCCAGGTCCTCCACGAAGAGCCCCAGCCTGGACCCGCTCACCCCGCTCTCACCCCGCGACAGGCCGAAGTGCTGGGCCTGCTCGAGCACGGGCGCTCGACGAGCCAAATCGCCCAGCAGCTCCATCTCAGCCCCGAGACGGTGCGAAATCACGTGCGGGCCGTCCTGCGCGCGCTTGGGGTGCACTCGCGGCTCGAGGCGGTCGCGATCGCGCACCGCGACCATCTGCTGGCGAATTGACACGTTTGGATCAGGCGGCGCCGGTCACACGACCGGCATCCTGTTCACGTGGCGCGGGGCTTCCGCAAGTGCGGCCTTCGGGAGTCCTGGCCGCGCTCTCCCTCAAGGCCGCGTCCAAACTGGTAGGCGGCTAACACAACAGACGGGGCCGGCCCGCACGATCCCGGCCCCGTCTGCCCCTTGCTTGTTGCTGGACGAGCTAGCCCGCCTTCATCAGACCGCTGATCTCGGCCCACGTGCCGCCCTGGTATCGGGCCATCTTCAGCTGGTCGAGCGGGAAATCAGTGCCGGCGTGGCCGTCGTCAGGAGCCGAGCGCTCTTCAGGCGCTCGGTTGAGCAGGCGGCTCGCTTGGCGGAGCGGGCGGCTCGCTGCGCGGCCGCCAGCGGCGGCTGAGGAACCACACCACCGCGACGATGACCGCGAGCCAGAGAATCGGCCAGACCACCCACCAACCGTGGTGGCCGTGTTCGGCCAGCAGCATCTGCATCACCCCCTCTCCGCAGCAGTCGCTGGAACGGGAGCGGGCGTCGGCTCGCCGTCGAGCTTCGGCAGCACGTGGTCGAGCCAGCCCGGAATCCACCAGTTCGCACGGCCCATGAGCTGCATTACCGCGGGCACGAGCACCATCCGGACGACGGTCGCGTCGACCAGGATCGCTGTCGCCATCCCAACGCCCATCAGCTTGAGGAAGACCTCGGTGCTGAAAATGAAGGCGAGGAAGACGACGACCATGATCGCGGCGGCCGCGGTGATCACGCGCGCCGTCTTGGCCAGGCCGTCGGCGACGGCAGTGCTCGTGTCACCCGTGCGGCGGTACTCCTCCCGGATGCGCGAGAGCAGGAAGACCTCGTAGTCCATCGACAGCCCGAAGAGGACGGCGAACATCATCACCGGGATGAAGGGCGGCACCGGCGTATCGGTGTCGACACCTAAGAGACTTCCGAACCAGCCGCCCTCGGCCGCAAGGGCGACGACGCCGTAAGCAGCGCCGACTGAGAGCAGGTTCATGACGCCGGCCTTGAGAGCGATCAGCGGCGCTCGGAATGCAAGCAGCAGGAGCAGGAACGACAGGAGCACAACTCCGCCGATGAAGAGCGGGATCCGGCCGGAGACGTAGTCGGTCTGGTCGATCACTGCGGCCGTCAGACCTCCCACGTAGACGCCGGGCGGCGTCCGCTCCCGCAGCCGGTCGACCAGGTCGGCGGTTTCCGCATCCTGCGGTGTCGTCTTCGGCATCACCGAGAACAGGCCGGCCTGGCCGTCCGGGCTCGTGCGGATCGGGGTGACGTAGGAGACGCCCTCCTCGTCTGGCACCCGCTCGGCTACGGCCCTCAGCCCGGACACGTCCTCCGAGGCGATCAGGAGCGGGCCGGTCGAGCCAGGGCCGAAGCCGCGGCTGACGAGCTCATAGGCCTGGCGCGTCGACGATCCGTCCGGATCGTTGCCCTCGTCGGGGAAACCGTAGCGCAGGCCGAGCAAGGCCAAGGTCAGCAGGATCAGGAAGGCCGCGCCCGCAGCCGCCGCAATCCCGGCGCGCCGCTGGACGACCCGGCTCCAGTGCGTCGCGAGCGTCCCACCGCCGGTTCGCAGCGATCTCCCGAGCCCCGGGATTCGGAGCCGGTCGACGCGCCGGCCGACGAGCGCGAGCAGCGCCGGTAGGAGCGTGATCGACGCGATCACGACAACCAGAACGGCGAGGCTCGCGGAGATCGCGACGCCGTAGAGAAACGACACACCCATGAAAGTGAGCCCGAGCATCGAGATCACAACGGTGCCGCCCGCGATGATCACGCTGCGTCCCGCCGTGGAGACGGCCTCTACGAGAGCGGCGCGCTCGTCCGAGCCCTCCAACAGGGCCGAGCGGAAGCGGGTCAGGATCAGCAGCGCATAGTCGATCCCGACTCCGATCCCGATCAGCCCGGCCACGGCAGGCGCGAAGTCAGGCGTGTCCACGATCGCCGCGACGATCCCGATCAGGGTGGCCGAAATGCCGAGACCGAAGATGGCCACGAGGAGCGGCAAGCCGGCGGCGACGACGGACCCGAAGGCGATCAGCAATACGATCGCTGCGGCCAGGAGACCCATCAGCTCCGGCGGCTGGCCCTCCTGTGCGTTCTGGATCAGGCTGCCGCCCACCTCGACGCGGACACCGTCTCCCGACGCGTCCTCGGCCAGATCGATCAGGCGCTTGCCGGAGGCGGTATCCATGTCCCAGGGCGGCCGCTCGAGCTGGACCTGGACGAGTCCGATCGTGCCGTCCCGCGAATAGCGTGGAGGCGACGCCTCGCCGACATCCTTCACGCTGCCGGCGGCGGCGATCAGCCGATCGATGCGCGGCTGAGCCTCTCTCGCGCCGGCGCGCGCCTCCCAGACGACGTTGACGGTGTCTCCCGAGCTGCCGCCGAAGTGGTCCTCGATCAGGTCGGCAGCCGCTTTGCTCTCGCTGCCGGGCGTACCGAACTCGACGTCGTATTCGCCTGCGAACTGCGGGACGATCACGAGAACGGCTGCGAGGGTCGCGATCCAGGCGAGGACGACGCGCCACCGGCGGCGGTAGGTGAGGTCGGCGAGACGTGCAAGGCGAGTTCGTTGTTGCGATGTAGGCATGACGTCCAAGGTAGGAGTGGGACCGCCTCCGCCACATCACCCCCAGGAAGCAACCGCGCCGTACTCCCCGAGGGGGACGAAAGTGCCCCGCGAGGAGGACGAAGAGGCGGCTACGCTCGGTGCATGAGTAGACGGCGCGCTATCGACGTAGGGGTTGCAATCGTCGTCTTCGCGCTGACGCTCGCACTCATGACCCAGGGTGGCGTGTCCGGGGACGAGGAGGCACGCGATCTCGATCTGCTGGGCGTCCTGCTTGCCGCCGGAGCGTCACTTCCCCTGATCGCGCGTCGTCGGGCGCCGCTCGCGGCTTTCGCGCTTACTGCGACGGCGAGCGTCGTCATCAACGGCCTGCATTACCCGGCGGGACCCCCGGTCGGCCCCATGGTCGCGCTGTTCTTCCTCGGCCTCAGTCCTCCCTCGTCCCGCGCCGGTCGACGAACGACCGCAGCAACGGTGGTCGTCTTGTTCGCCGCGCACGTGGTCGCGGCCGGGATCGGCCGAGAGGAGCTCCCCATCGTTCCGGCCTCGCTCGGAGCCGTGGTGTGGGGCGGCGCGTGGGTCGTCGGCGATCGGGTTCGGCTGCGCCGCGAGCGCATGGCGGAGCTCGAGGAGCGCGCACGGCGCGCCGAGGCCGAGGCCCGCCGGGAGCGCAAGCTCGCAGCTGCCGAGGAGCGGACGCGCATCGCGCGCGACCTCCACGACTCCGCCGGCCATGCGATCAACGTGATCCTCGTCCACGCGGGAGCCGCACGTCTGCTCGCCGAGAAGGATCCAAGCCGGTCCCGCGAGGCGCTGGGGACGATCGAGACGGTCGCCCGGGAGACGCTGGGCGAGCTCGACCAGCTCGTCCGTGCGCTGCGCGAGGACCGGGACACCGTCGAGCCGCCCGGTCTCGCAGCGCTCGACACGCTCGTGAAGCGCCATCGCGACGCCGGGCTCGACGTCGCCGTCGCGGTCGAGGGCGCACAACATCCGCTCAAGCCTGCCGCCGACCAAGCGGCGTACCGCATCCTTCAGGAGGCGTTGACGAACGCTCTGAGGCACGGTGGTGAGTCGGCGAGCATCGCCCTCAGCTACCGCCACGACGCGCTCGAGCTCGGCGTCTCGAATCCCTCCTCGACGGGACCGGCCTCGGCCGGCAACGGCATCGTCGGGATGCGCGAGCGGGCCTCGCTGCTCGGCGGCAACGTCTCCGTCGAGTCGACCAACGGTTCTTCCGCGTCCGCGCGCTCCTTCCCTACGGCAGCGGGGCAGATCGATGAGCAGTGATCCCGTCCGGATTCTTTTGATCGACGACGACGACCTGATGCGGGCCGGCCTGCGGTCGGTGCTGTCGAGCGACGAGACGATCGAGGTCGTCGGTGAAGCCGGCGACGGGCGGCTCGCGGTCGGCTCGGTCCGCGAGCTGCAGCCCGACCTGGTGCTCATGGACATCCGAATGCCCGACGTCGACGGGATCTCCGCGACGCGCGAGGTGCTCAGCGCCATGCCCGACGTCAAGGTCGTGGTCCTGACGACTTTCGAAGACGACGACTACATCTTCGACGCGCTGAGCGCCGGCGCATCGGGGTTCCTCCTCAAGCGCACGAAGCCCGAGGAGCTGATCGCCGCCATCCACACCGTCGCCGCCGGCGATTCGCTGCTCTCACCGTCGGTCACGCGTCGCGTCATCGACCGGATGGCAACTCAGCCAGTCGCCGGGCTCTCCGGAGCGCGGCTGGAGCAGCTGACGCCGCGCGAGCGTGAGGTGCTCGAGCTGATCGGCCGAGGGCTCTCCAACCGCGAGATCGCCGCGGCCTTCGTGATCGAGGAGTCGACGGTCAAGACCCACGTGAAGCGCATCCTGATGAAGCTCGGTTTACGCGACCGGGTCCAGGCAGTAATCCTCGCCTACGAAACGGGGGTTATCCGCCCTGGCTCGACGCCTTCGGCCAGGTAGCTTGGCGACATGGCTGCGAACGGCGCAGCGATCGAGGCCCAGGGGCTGCAGAAGACCTATGGCGACGTCCGCGCTCTCGGCGGCGTCGACCTCCGCGTGGAGCCGGGAGTCGTCTTCGGGCTGCTGGGCCCAAACGGCGCGGGAAAGACGACAGCCGTCCGCATCCTGACCACGCTCCTGCTTCCCGACGACGGCTCCGCCCGGGTCGCCGGCTTCGACGTCGTCCGCGAAGCGGCGCGCGTTCGCGAGCACATCGGGCTCGCCGGCCAGTACGCGGCCGTCGACGAGAACCTGACGGGCTTCGAGAACCTCGAAATGGTCGGTCGTCTCTACCACCTCGGTCGTGCGAACGCTCGGCAGCGGGCCGAGGAGCTGCTCGAGGACTTCGACCTCTCCGAGGCCGGAAACCGTCTCGTCCGCACGTACTCCGGAGGCATGCGGCGCCGGCTCGACCTTGCCGCCGCGCTCGTCGCGCGGCCGCCCGTGATCTTCCTCGACGAGCCGACGACCGGGCTCGACATCCGCAGCCGCCTCGGTCTGTGGGAGGCGATGGAAGCGCTCGTGGCGGGGGGCACGACGGTGCTCCTGACCACCCAGTACCTGGACGAGGCCGACCGCCTCGCCGACCGAATCGCGGTGATCGATCGCGGGCTCGTAATCGCCGAGGGGACGCCGGACGAGCTCAAGGCCCAGGTCGGAGGCGACCGGCTGGAGATCCACCTCTGCGACGGACACCGCACCGGGGAAGCGGTCACGGCGCTGACCGCGATCGCGAGCGACCGCCCCTTCATCCAGGACGGCACGGTCAGCGTCCCGGTCGCCCAGCGCCGCGGGACGATCGCCGACGCTGTCCGCCGGCTGGACGACGCCGGAATCGCGATCGACGACATCGGTGTGCGCACCCCCACTCTCGACGACGTCTTCCTGACCCTGACCGGTCGGGCGGCGGAGCAGGAGGACGAGGAATGACCGCGCTCCATTACGCCTTCTCCGACACCCTCGTGCTCGCGAAGCGAAGCCTGAAGCGAATCCCGCGCCAGCCCGACCTGCTGGTCGGCTTCACGATCCAGCCGATCATGTTCGTGCTGCTGTTCGTCTACGTCTTCGGCGGCGCGATCGACACCGGTCCGCTCGACTACGTGGACTTCCTGATCCCCGGGATCATCGTCCAGTCGATGGTCTTCGGCGGCTTCGTGACCGCGCTCGGGCTCGCCGAGGATCTGAAGAAAGGCCTGATCGACCGTTTTCGCTCGCTGCCGATGTGGAGCCCTGCCGTCGTCGCCGGGCGCATCATGGCCGACGTGGGGACGAACGTGATCCAGCTCGTGATCATGTTCACCGTCGGGATCGCCGTCGGCTTCCGCTTCAACGCGAGTGCGGCGGAGATCGTCGCCGGGCTGGCGCTGCTCCTGCTGATCGGCTACGCGTTCTCGTGGGTGTTCGCGTTCATCGGGCTCTCGGCGTCGTCGCCGGAAGCCTCGAACGCCTACGGGTTCACGATCCTTTTTCCGCTCACTTTCATCTCCTCGGCGTTCGTTCCGCCGGAGACCATGCCGGACTGGCTGCAGCCGATCGCGGAACACAATCCGTTCACGACGATGGTCGACGCCGCCCGCGCGCTCTTCGTCGGGACCGAGGCCGGCAACGACATCTGGCTCGCCGTCGCCTGGTCGTTCGCGATTATCGCTGTGTTCGGAGTGCTTTCGGTCTGGCGCTACCGGCGGGCCGTCGGGCGGGCCTAGATCCCCCTGTAGCAGGACACGAGGATCCGCCCTCCGGGCGACGACATGGATACGTCGCGGCGCGCAGCCTGTCTCTCGTAAGCAAACGAGAGGAGTGAACGATGATCCACCCAGGAGACAGGCTCTAGAACCCGGTCACCGGCGAGGTGCTCGTCTTCCACCGGACGGCCGCCGAGAGGAACGGCGACTCCGTCCTCGTCGAGACGATTGTCCACCCGGACGGCTTCGTCGCCGCCGCGCACGTCCACCCGTACCAGACCGAGCGCTTTGAGATCCTCGAGGGCGCCCTCGGGCTCCGACTAGGCGAGCAGGAGCTCGTCGCGGGGCCTGGGGACGTGGCGGTCGTTCCGCCGCGCACCCCGCACCGCTTCTGGAACGCGGGAACCGGCGACGTGCGCTTCCTCTGCGAGATTCGCCCGGCGCTCCAGTTCGAGTCGCTGATCGAGACGATGTTCACGCTCGCCGCGGAGGGCAAGACCAACCGGAAGGGCATGCCGAGCCCGCTGCGGCTCGCGGTGATCGCGAAGGCGCACTTCGACACCGTCCGGCTGCCATTTCCGCCGGCGGCGCTCCAGCGGGCGGCACTCGCACTCGCAGCGCCGCTTGGGCAGGCGCTGGGCTATCGGGCCACGGTGGCTTCCGCCTAGACCTCGGCGGACGCGGCCCAGAGGTTGAGCCCGCTGTCGGTCGCATGCCGGTCGATCTCGGCCAGCTCGTCCGGCGTGAAGTCGAGTCGCTCGAGCGCCCGAACGTTCTCCTTGAGCTGCTCGACGCTGCTGGCGCCGACCAGCGTCGAAGTGATTCGTTCGTCGCGCACCGTCCAGGCGAGGGCCATCTGGGCG
>JBOHAU010000027.1:0-2853 GCA_050698015.1 Gaiellaceae bacterium | reverse complement strand
CCGATCGAGACGCCGAGGGATTCGCCCTGCACGAGCGCCTGCGTGAACGCGCGGGTCGCCGGGCTGTCGACGCGCAGAGAGAGATTGCGCAGCGTCTCCTCCGGTGTGAGGCCGAGGCTCTGCTCGCGGAGCGCGAGCCGCAGCTCCTGGCCCAGCGGGCCCTCGATGCTGCGGGAGGCGAGCTGGAGGCCCGCGGCGAATCCGACGCCTCCTTCCACCGTCGTCACGAGCAGGTCGACGAGCTCCGGGACCTCGCGATCGATCTGCTCGAGCCGAAGACGGGCGCGACGCTGCACGCGGACGTAGGGCAGGTACCAGCCCATCACTGTCATCAGTGCGCCCCCCAGAAGCAGCCGGAAGTCGAGGCGACCGGCGAGCGACACGAGAAACAGCAGCGCCGGGCCTGACAGGGCGTAGAGGATGCGCGAGCCGACGAACCTTGCGACCGACGTTCCGTACATGCCGGCCGAATCGAGCAGCTCGCGCAGTCCCCGTTCGCCGGAGCGCAGGCGTTCGAATCGGGCGAGCGCCTTCTCGCCCGTCGCCTCGGCGAGGTCGCCGAAGCTTGCGCGCAGGTCGGCGGACTCTTCGACTACTGCCGCCGAGTTGAAGCCGTAGGCGCTGATCTGGTCGAGGGTCCGGCGTCGCTCGGTGCTCGCCAGGGCCAACGACCGCAGCATGAGCACTCCCGAAGTGGCGACAAGCGCGAGACCGAGGATGAGAAACGGGGTCATTGGTTGCTCCTAGACGTCGATGTCGACGATGCGCTGGATGAGGACGGAACCCGCTGCCACCATCAACGCGGCGGCCGCAAGCGCCACCTGTCCGCCACTGCTCGTGAAGAAGCGCGCCATGACGTCCGGGTGGACGAGAAAGAGAAAGGCTGTGAGAAAGACCGGGAGCGCCGTCAGGATCCACCGCGCCATTCGACCCTGGGCAGTGAGAGTCCGGACGAGCCGGCGGATCTCCGCCCGCTCGCGGATCGTGCCGACGACGGTGTCGAGGATCTCGGCCGAGTTGCCGCCCGAGGTCCGCTGCAGCTCGGCGAGGAGCGCAACCTGTTCAATGTCGCGGTTCGCCATTCGGCGAGCGAGTCGCCGGATGGCCTCCTCCGGCAGCACGCCGAGCTGGTCGTCCTGCATGACGCGAGCCAGCTCGGACCGTGCCGGCTCGGCGGCGTTGTCGACGACCACGCCGAGTGCGCCGTTGAAGCTGTAGCCGGCGCGCAGGGCCGAGGCGAGCACTTGGAGGCTCCCCGGGAACTGTTCCGCGAACTCCGCACGAACGGCCTTGACTTTCCGCCGTACGACCGCGCGAGCGATGAACGGGGTGGTGAGCCCAAAGAGCGCCAGGAGAGGCGCCGACAGCAAGAGCGCGACGAGCGTGATGGAGAAGGTTCCGAGGAGCGCGATGCCAACGACGCGCTTCGGCGACGCCGTCATCCTCGCGAGCTCGAGGTCACGCTCGAGCTGAGCCCACCAGCCGCTCGCGTAGCGGTTCCTGGTTGCGACTCGCACCGCAGCAGCCGCTGTCGCCTGGCCGGGGCGCGCGGAGGAACCCCCGGGCGCGAACGTCTGTACACGCTCGACGACTGTGGATTTCGGCCGCCGCGCGAGCAGGAGCAGCAGCGCGCAGACGAGCAGCCCGAACACCAGGCTGATCAGTAGCGGCGAGCTTCCCGAGAGCAGGAACCTCGACACGAGCGATCGGTGGTACGGAGGCAGCAGTGACGGCGTCGGCGCCACGTAGCTCGTGGCGGCTCGGCCCATGCCGGCAACCCGAACGTCCACGGTGACGTCCGAATTGGGACGCGCCACGGAGCGGTACCGGATGAGGTACTCGCCGGCGAGCTGCGCACCGAGAGCCTCGTAGATCGGCTGAAGCTCAGCCGCCGAACGAGCCTCCGCGTAGGTGCCCCCGGTGCGATCGGCGATCGTACGGAGTGTGGAGGCGTCGAACGCCTGCGAGCGCAGGCCCACTGTGAAGACGCGCACTTGCTGTGCCTTCGCGGCCGCGATGACCTCGTCGAGCGGGAGCACACTGCCCACCTCCTGACCGTCCGAGAGCAGGACGATCGACCCGGTGGAAACCCGCGCCTTGCGGAGGAGTGTCAGCGACCGCATCAGCGCCTCGTTGATGTGCGTGCCGTAGGCGATGCGCGGCGGCTCCGCGAGCGCCCTTCCGAGCGCGGTGTCGTCCCGGGTGGGGTCGCGCAGTACCGAGATGCTGGTGTTGAACGTGACGATGCCGACTTCCTCAGCCCGAGCGCGATGCGATACGAAGGCCCGCGCGGCCCGGAGAGCCGCCGCCGCCGGAGCTCCGGTCATGCTCTCGCTGGAGTCCAGTGCAAGGACCACGCCGAAGCGAAGTCCGCTGCTGGCGAGTGGGTCGACGCGGAGGCCGCCGACCCGGACGCCGTTTTCCCGCACCTCGACGCTGCCGGCGCCGAGGTCGGTTGCCTCGGGAACACTCAGGACGTAGCCGCGTTCCGGAAAGGGAAGACGAGTGACGGGTGCGATCTTGACGGCCGGCTTGGCAGCGGCGGACGTGGCCGCAGCCGACGCGCTGGCCAGGACGAGCGTCGCCAGAAGGGCGATGAACAGTGCGCGGGCCAGCCTCACCGGTCGCTCCCGTTGACGCGATCCTGTAGCGCCTGTGCGTTCGCACCGAAGATCGCGCTCGCGGCTCCACCGAACAGGCCCACAGGCAGCTCGATCCCGTGGCGTTCGAACTTGCCGAGGAACCCGGGCCGCAGACCGGTGGGATGGAGCCTTCCGACGATCCGTCGCTCGGAGTCGAAGTGCTCGATCTTGAACTCGAAGAGCTTCTGGAGGGTGATGACCTCCCCCTCCA
>JBOHAU010000026.1:0-10077 GCA_050698015.1 Gaiellaceae bacterium | reverse complement strand
CACCGGCCAGCTGCTGGAACTCGTAGAACGACGGCTTCCGCCGGCCGCCCGCCGACACGAAGCCGGACTGCCATCCGGTCGAGCGCGCCTCGTCGCGGGAGAGGAACCAGAGCAGCATCTCGATGCTCGGATTGCGGCGCGCGATCCCGTAGGCCTCTCGCAGGTACTCGGCCTGCCGCCCCCACCCGACCCCGAAGACGCGGTCCGGCGGGCTGGTCTCGTAGCCGTACTCGGTGATCCAGATCGGCTTCGGCCCGTAGAGTCGCGTCACCTCGTCGATCAGCTTCTGGATGTTGCCGAGGGTGATCGCGCGCCGATTCTTCGGCTTCGCCCCGGGGGCGAGGCCCGGCGAGCCGGCATACGGGTGGTGTGCGTAGGCGTCGAAGGTCCGCATCCCCGCCGCCTTGGCCGCGCGCAGGAAGCCGATCGGCGCCACCGACGGACGCTTCGTCCCGGGCGCGTTGTTGCCCCGGGCGGTCGTGACGCCGCAGGCCACCTGCTGGCCTCGCAGCAGCGTCGAGTGGATCCCGTCGTAGACGGCGTTGCAGATCCGCGCATAGGCCCAGGCGCTGTGGATCACCCAACGGCCGCCGAGCCGCCGCCACTGGGGCTTCAGCCCGAGCGGGATGTTCGGCTCGTTCCAGGCGGTCCAGAGAGACACGCGCGGGAGGACGACCCCGTCGGCTCGCCGGTACACGCCGCTGTACCGGATCGCCGCGGCGTACGCGAACTCCTTCAGCCGCGTGAAATTCTGTGGGGGGACGTTGGACGGCTGGTACAGGTTCGCCCACTCGGGGCTGCTGTTGATCGTGAAGAGGACGCGGACGCCGCGGCTCGTCGCCGTCAGCACGGCCTGGTCGTACAGCCGCCAGTCGTACGCCGGGTCGGCGGGATCCGCTCCGACCTCCGGCCGCCGCTCGCGGGCGACGCCGAACGGCCCGCCCCAGGCGAGCAGGACTCGGACGACCTGGGGGCGCAGCGTCCCGAGCGTCCGCCCGAAGCGCGCCTGGTCGCCTAGCGCCTCCTGAGTGTCCACGACTCCGAGTTGGAGCCACGTCGAAGCACCCGCGGGGGTGGCAAGCACCGTCGCGGCGACCAGTGCGAGGACCGTCGCACGGCGCATCACAACAAACGTATCGGGTTCTTGTTAGAGCAACTTGAAACCGGGTAGGGGACCTGGGAGAGCAACTAGAGAGGGGTTTAGATGGCTGAAGTCAAAGAGTCAATCGACGTCAACGTCCCAGTCTCGACCGCGTACAACCAGTGGACGCAGTTCGAGGAGTTCCCGCAGTTCATGGAGAACGTCGAGTCCGTCACTCAGCTCGACGACACACACCACCGCTGGATCGCCGACATCGGCGGCAACCGCGAGGAGTGGAAGGCCGAGATCACCCATCAGGAGCCGGACAAGGTGATCGCCTGGCGCTCGATCGAAGGCCGGGAGAACTCCGGGCGAATCGGGTTCGAGCCGCTCGGCCCCGACCGCACGAGGATCGAGGTCGCCATGACCTGGGAGCCTGAGGGCCTCGCGGAGGCGGCTGCCGACAAGATCGGCACCTCCGACAGAGCAGTGAAGGTCGACCTCGAGCACTTCAAGGAGCTCGTCGAGAGCCGCGGCGTCGAGACCGGCGCCTGGCGCGGCGAGGTCGTCGAGGGGCAGCGCGTCGACTAGGAGGGGATTGGTGGAACGTCGCTCGTCGCAGGGGTGCGATGGTCGTTCCGAGGGAAGGACGCAGGGAGTGTCGATAGCTGTAGCTATCGGCGCGACTGAGGACGCGGCCTCGGGGCGAGCAGCGTGCCCCTGCGGCTCAGCCGTCGTTTCACCAAGCCCTCCTGCTAGCTAATCGTGGGTTCTGGCGGGCGAGTCGCGACCGGCTCGCCCGCCGGCCGCATCCACAGCAGCACGGACACGAGGACGGTCCAGAGCGGGAAGCCGAGCAGCAGCCCCGCCCAGCCGGCGGAATCAGCATCACGAGTGCGAGCACGAGACTCGCCCAGCCGACCCAGGCCGGCAGCACGCGGGTCTGGATGAACAGACGTCGGGGAGCAGGTGGACGACGCGGACGATCCGCGCGAGGCGCGCGAGCCGGAGGACGGTCGAGTTGCTCTGCAGGCCTGGCACGAACGCGAGCCCGACAGCGACGAAGTCGAACACGTTCCAGCCGTCCAGGAAGTAACGCCACGGCCGCCGTCCGTAGGCCGCGATTTGGATGCTGATCTCGACCACGAAGAACGCGAGGAAGAGGGCGTTCAGCAGGTTGAGCGCGTCCCCGTAGTCCTCGTTCAAGCTGGGGTAGGTCTGGAGCCCGAGCACGACCGCGTTAGCGAGGATCACGGTGACGACGGCGGTCGTGAACGCCGGGTGGTCGACGATGCGCTGGAGCCGGGTCACGCGGCGCAGCCTAAAGCGAGGGGCGGACCCGAAGGCCCGCCCCTACGGTGTCCTCAGGCGTGGACGAGCTCCCGCTCGGGGTCACGCTCCGTCTCGGTCTCGACGCGCTCGCGCTCGGCGACCTCGACGGTGCGGGGCTCCTCGTCCTCGCGCCGCTCTTCGACTTGCAGCAGTTGCCATTCCTCCCACGTCAGGTGATGGCACATGCGGCGCTCACCTCCCTCGCCAGAACAGTAGCGGTCATTTCCGGCGCAGCACCCACAGTCCGGTGTGCATGTCGCTCGCGTAGATCAGGCCGTTCTCGACCACGACGCCCCACACCTGGGGCGTCTGCGAGAGCGTGCCGCGCTGTGACGGCTTGACCGGATTCTGACCGGCCGGCGGCACGAAGTAACCGACCTCCCGCGGACTCCGGGGGTCGCTCGCGTCGACGATGCGCACGCCGTCGGAGTACCATGAGATGTACACATCCGTACCGACAAGGAACGGGTTGTGGATCGTGTAGTCGCCCGCCGCACGATCGCCGATCGCCAGCGAGTTTTGGGTCTTGAACGAGCCGATCTGGTTCGGTGCCGCAGCGTTCGAATAGTCGTAGATCCGCAGGTAGCCCCAACCCTTCTCGATCGCCGGCCCCGATTGCGGGCAGAAGTCTTCGTCGGCGGTGAACAGGAGCTTTCGTGCGTCGTCGTAGTTGGACGAGTGTGCGTCACCGTCCGCGTTCGCCGGGTAGACGGTGCGTCCCTTGAACACAGGGTTCGCCGGATCCGAGACGTCGAGCTTGATTAAGCCGGAGTCCCAGTAGGAGAGATAGACGCTGCGCCCGTCCGCGCTCGGCTCGGCTCCGTGACCGTAGTTCGGATCGGCGTCGCAGCCCTGGCCTTCGTAGAACGGGCCACCGATGTCCTGGATGCCCCAGTCGGAGACCTGCGTCGGGCTGGACGGGTCGGTGATTTCGATCATGCGGAAGTCGCCCTCACCGTCAGCGTCGCGATAGCCGGACGGCGTCTCCGCATCGGGGTACCGGCTCGCCGGCACCGTCGCGTAGGCGTAGGTGCGCCCGTTCGCGTGATGCTCGACCTCGAACTCGTGCACGCCGCGCGTGCAGCAGCCCGTGTTGAGGTAGCCCAGCTGGACGGGCGCGGCCGGCGTCGTGACGTCCCAGAGCATCAGGCCGCGGTCGGCGTCGGCGTCGTACCGCGAGCCCCCGCACCACTGAAGCCCGGCGACGGCGATGTCGCGGCCGTCGTGGGCGCTGTAGACGACGACGTCCTCAGCCGAGGTGCCAACCGGGTTTTGCAGCGTCGAGACCCAGGTCGCGGTTGATCCGTTCACCTTGACGACGGCAACCCCGCTCTTCGGCTCCTCGGGGCAGAACCGGTTCTTGGAGCCGCTCGCCCAGTCCTGGAAGCCCCAATGCCCGACATAGGCGTAGCCCTTGTGCGCCCAGACGTCGCCGTTGAAGCCTCGATCGCCGAGCGAGTCGTGCGCGACGATCTCCAGGTTCGGCGAGATCTGCAGCCCTTTCTGGCCGCCGTTGTAGGTCTTGTTGGACTGCTCGAGGAAGTGCTTCTCGTCCTTGAGCAGCTCGTCGTCGTTCGAGGGCGCAGTGATCGCCACGCCCGCGAACACGAGCGCCACAGCCGCGAGTCCGAGCGCCGGCAACGCTTTCCGTTTCAACATTGGCCACTCCCCCTTTCGACTCAACGATGAGGGCGACCCTACAGGTCTAGTGGTGCTGGTCGATCAGGAGCGCCGCCGGCTTCTGCGCGCGCTTCGAGGCGTCCACGTCGCCTTCGGTCGCCGAGATCATCGACCCCTCGCGTGCGGCCCGGCCGCGGGCCGCGAGAGCGGTTGCCATGAACGTGAGGAAATCGAAAGATAGACCTATCTTTCTCCTATCTTTCTCTCTGGTAGAGATACGGGCCTAGCCACGAGGGGGAGGGGTCCGCGATCGACATCGTCCGTAAACGCCGCGCTCTGCTGCGGGAGGTCAACGAGCAGATTCGCCATTCGAATGGCTCGCTGCCGGGCGATCCTGCGAGCTACATCCTGCTGTGCGAGTGCGAGCGCGCCGACTGCCTCCAACGGCTCGAGGTGCCGGCGGACCTCTATGCAGAGGTCAGGAACGATGGGGAACGGTTCCTCGTAGTCGAGGGGCACGAGGACGACGACGTCGAGCGCGTCGTGGCAAGCGACGGCTACGCCGTCGTACGGGTGCGGCCGGCGGCGGGGGGGGTGCGAGCTCCCTCGCCGCCGACGCTAGCCTGGCCCTAAGCCTGCTGGCTGGCCATCCCGGCCATTTGCTCCTGCCACTGCTGGGAGCGCTTCTCCATTTCCTCGGGCGAGACGTCCTCGATGTGGGTCGCGATCGTCCAGGAGTGCCCGAACGGATCCTGGACGGAGCCGAAGCGGTCGCCCCAGAACATGTCGTCCGGCTCCATCAGTGACGTCGCGCCGGCGTCGATCGCCTGCTTGTAGAGAGTGTCGGCGTCCTCGACGTACACGAGGATGCTGACGCTCGTGCCGCCCAATTCGTTCGGCGGCTTCGTCAGCCCCTGCGGGAACGGATCGGAGAGCCCGATCTTCGAGTCGCCGATCTCGAGCTCGGCATGCATGATCGAGTCGCCCGGGCCGGCCATCCGGACGGCCTCCTTGGCGCCGAATGCGCGCTCGTAGAACTCGATCGCCGCCGCCCCGTTGTCGACGCATAGGTACGGCGTGATCGTGCGGTAGCCCTCTGGAATCGGCTGTACCGCCATGAAGCTCACCTCCTGCGGCTGGGGTAGCCTTGGAGGCTAGCGCGATCTAGGCGGCGAGGCCGTTAGGCCCAGCGAGGCGGTCGCGCTCCGCGATCCACGTCGCGAAGCGTCCACGCGCCGACGCGAGCCACTCGCTCAGCTGCGCGTCGAACGACGCGATCTCGTCCCGGAGCTGGAAGAGACGGAATTCCACCAGACGCTGCTCGTCGCAGACATGGTCGGCTCCACCGTGGCGCTGAAGGGATACCCCACACTCGGGGCAGGGCATGTGCGCGGACTCGGGGTAGGCGCCGAACATGTATCTGGTTAAACGAACGCCCTTGGCATTCGTTTGCCTGCAAAGGTCAAGGTTCCGTAAATTTTCGCTTCTCGCGCAACAAAATCTGTTGCGCTATGCTTCTGGGCATGCCGGTCGCAACCGCAGCCAAGGTGCAGGCGCTGAGCGTGGACTTCCGCTCGCAGGCGGCGCTGGCCGAGATCCTCGGTGTCAGCCGGTCGCGGGTGACGCGCTGGCTGAAGGGCGCGGGCATCGACCCGCTGAACGCGGAGAAGGTCGATCTGCTCGAGCTCGTGTGGTCGAACCTGCTGCGGGTCTACGAGCCCGAGGCCGCGCGGATGTGGCTGTGGGGCGTGAACCCGGCGCTGGGCGACCGCCGGCCGATCGACCTGGTGCGCGCCGGGCGGGCGGAGGAGCTGATGCGGGCGATCCGCGCCGAACGCGCGGACTCCATCGCTTGATCCGCTACCGCTGCTTCGCCTGGGACGAGCGAGCGCGGCCCAGGGAGGCCGACTCGCCGCTCTGGTTCCCGCGAGTCTTCCAGGGCGACGGCCGGCACGACAACCCAGACGTCTACGGCTGCCTCTACCTGACCGATCGCGAGGCGTCGGGAGTCGTCGAGCAGCTGGCGCGCTTTCGGAGCCAGCGCCTGATTCCCCAGATGCTCGTTCGGCGCGGCCTGCCTCTGGCGCTCGCGGCGATCGACCTGCCGGACGACGCTGAGCTCATGGATCTGGACGATCCGGTCGTGCTCCGGCGCCGGCGGCTCCGGCCGTCAGTGGTCGCCACGCGAGCACGCGCGATCACCCAGCCGCAGGCGCTCGCCGTCTACCGCGAGACGACCGCCGCCGGGCTCCGCTGGTGGTCGATCTTCGAGTCGTTGTGGGCGAACTACACGCTCTTCGACCGAGTCGTCCGGCGGCTCCGGCTCCAGGAGGTCCGAAGACTGGTCGTCGATGATCCGGCCGTGGTCGAGGCGGCCGACTACCTTGGCCTGCCGAGCTGATGCGAGAAGCACCCTGGGCGTGAAGGCGAAGGCTGCGGCCGGCAGCCTTGTCTTCCTCGTGCTCGTACCCGGGGTCGTCGCCGGGCTGATCCCGTGGCTGCTGACGGGTTGGGAGGTGCGAGAGCCGCTGCCGTACTGGCTTCCGCTGCGGGTCGTCGGTGCGATTCTGCTCGCGCTCGGCGTGGCCGCGTTGCTGCATGCGTTCTGGCGCTTCGTCGTCGAGGGGCTCGGCACGCCTGCGCCGGTTGCTCCGACCGAACGCCTGGTCGTCGGCGGGCTCTACCGGTACGTCCGAAACCCCATGTACCTGGCCGTCGCGGCGACCATCGTCGGGCAGGCGCTCCTACTCGGCCAGCCGATCCTGCTCCTCTATGCGGCGGCCTTCGCAGTCGCGGTCGCTGCCTTTGTGCACTGGTACGAGGAGCCGACCCTGCGGAAGCAGTTCGGCGAGCAGTACGAGGCGTACCGGCGGGCGGTCCCGGCCTGGTGGCCGCGCCGGGAACCGTGGGACGGTTAGCGACGCGGATACTGTCTGCCGGGATGGAGTTCCACCAAGGGCGCCTGATCGACCACGTCCACCTGCGGGTGCACGACCTCGAGGCGAGCAAGCGCTTCTACCGAGCGGTGCTCGAGGCCCTCGGCCGTGAGCTCGGCCGGGAGAGCGAGACCGCCTTCTCGTCGGACGAGCTGTACGTCTCGGCCGACGGCGAGCCGACGACCGGCGTTCACCTCTCCTTCCAGGCGTCCGACCGAGACGCGGTGGCCCGCTTTCACAACGCGGCGCTCGCGGCGGGAGGCACCGACAACGGCCGCCCGGGCGAGCGCGCTTACCACCCGGGCTACTACGCCGCGTACGTGTTCGATCCGGACGGGAACAACATCGAGGCGGTCTTCCACGGGCCGGCGACGCGCACGGCGGACTCGGTCGTCATCACTCCAGCCGAGACCTAGGAGGGCTTGGCGGAATGCCGCTCGTCGCAGGGGTGCGATGGTCGTTCCGAGGCAAGGACGCAGGGAGTGCCCGTATCAGTCGATACGGGCGCGACCGAGGACGCCGTCCTCGGGGCGAGCAGCGCGGCCCTGCGGCACAGACTGTATTTCGCCGAGCCCTCCTAGGGCTCCCCGGCGCGGATCCCTTCGACCAGCTCCTGCGTCGTCGGCGCATCGACGCCGTGGCGAGCGGCGGCGCGGAGGACCGAGCCGCCGATCGCATCGATCTCGGTCGGCCTGCCGGCCTCCCGATCCTTCTGCATCGACGACCTGAGCCCAGGAGGGACGTTCTCGATCACCTCGATGATCGCGTCGGCGTCGAGCGCCACGCCGTCGCCACGTGCGGCAGCCGCGACCTCGCGCACGCACTCCCGGAGCTGTTCCCGCCAGGCTGGATCGGCCACGACGCTGTCGAGGGAAGAGCCTCGCAGCGTCGTGGTCAACGCGATCGGCGCGAGGATCGCCAGCTTCCTCCAGAGGATGGCGGTCTCGTCGTCTCCGATCGACGCATTGAAGCCCGCCTCGACGAGCTCCTCGCGAAGATCGTCCGCGTTGGGAGCGGGGGAGAGGACGACGTTGGCGAACGAGCTCAGCTGGCGCACGTGCCCTGGCTCGACCCGCTCGGATTCGATCGCGATCGTCGCTGCGAGGACGGCTCCGGCGCCGTACCGCCGGCGGAGCAGATTCAAGTGCTCCAGGCCGTTGAGGAGCGGCACGACGACAGAATCTCCCGCCGTCGGGACGCGCTCGAGCGCGTCGGCCAGCTGAGTCGCCTTCGTGGTCACCCACACGACGTCTACGGGTTCGTTCAGTGTCGGCGCGGCCGCAAGCTCGGCGTCGAAGTCACCGAGGACGGCGCTCTCGACGTGGACGACGCCGCCGTAGCGCGCGAGCGACTCCTCACGCATGAGGAGCAGAACGTCCCGGCCCGCTCTCGCAAGCGCGGCACCGAGAAAGGCACCGACGCCGCCCGCACCGAGAATGGCATGTCGCATCTCGTGACGCTATGGGCCCGCCGAGGCGGGCCCGTAGCGTGAGAGACCGTCAATTACAGACAGCCGGGAAAGCGGAAGGATCCGATCCGCGTCTGCCACGGCCTCGGGTCCGCCGGAGTGCCCGAACGGGCGTAGTACTCGTTGATGTACCAGAACGTGCAGCCGTCCTTGGGGTCGACGTTCATCGAGGTGTAGTCGCCCCAGCGGGAGTTCGTCGTCGTCTGCACGCCGCTGCCGTTCTGCATCACCGCCTCACCCTGCGAGAGCTGACCGAGCGGGTCGCCCGCCAACCGTCCGGCGTAGCGAATGCCCGGGAAGACGTTCGTAGCGTTGACCACGCTGTAACCGACGGCCATGTTGCCCTGCCTGTCGAGGGCGACGCTGCCCATCCAGCGATGCACGCCGTCGTTCGGTGCCCAGGTTCCTTCCTGGTGCAGGACCGCATCGCGCGGGTTCCGCAGCTCCCACCAGCGGACGCCCGCGATTCCGGGCCTCGCCTCGACCGCCTGATTGGTGACGAGCGACTCGTGCGTCCCGAAGTTGCGGTACTGGAGCCGCCACAGCGGCCGCTGCCGGTACGACAGGATGTCCAGGAACTGCGCCGGGTTCGTGATGCCGGGCTGAGGCAGGCAGTCACGGGCCGTCGGCGCGCACGGGTAGATCGTGTCGAACTGCGCGATCGGCACGTGCTTCACGAAGCTGAAGGTCGCCGCGGCCGGGTTCGACCAGTCGACGTTCAGGTGGAACATGTTCAGCGCGTCGAAGGACGCGTGGTCGCCCGCGTCGTCGTCCATCGAGCCCACGACGTACTCGGGGCTGCCGGCGGGCGGGTGCAGCGGTCCGTCGAGATCCGCAGGCAACAGTCCGTCCCCGACCAGATACTCGGGCTTGTTGAGCTGGAACCCGACGATCTGCGTGTTCGGGTCACCGGCGACGAGCTGCTGCCGGTTGATCGCGTAGATCCCGATCGTCTCCTGGCCTCCGCGGAACTCCCGGGCGGTGATGAAGAGCCCGTTCGGCATCACGCCGTACTTCGGGTAGTCCGGGAAGTTCTGCCCCGTCGTGAACGCGTAGCGGAAGTACGCGCCGGTCGGATCCCCGGTCTGCGAGACCGCCACGCAGTTGAAGAACGGCTGATTCGCATCGGCGAGGCCGCGGGTCGTGAACTGGGTCAGGATCCACCGGTCGGCGATCTCGTCGTAGAGGACGATTGGGTCGCCGCTCGGGTCGGTGCAGTCCTCGACCGGGAAGCCCTGCCAGAGCGTGCCGGTGTCGGCGGGCCCGAAGCGGACGTGGCCCTGCTTCGAGTAGACGGCGAAGGTCAGGTTCGTCATCGCGACGTAGTGCCTTGGCCCGACGTCGCCGACTGGATCGGGCGGGTTGACCCGGAAGCCGAAGATCCTGAAGTTGTCCTCGTTGCTCGGCCCCTCGAACGTCCGCTGAGGCGCCGGCATCGCGGCCGTGGGAACGACTTCCTGGAGCGCCCCGTCCCTCTTGTGCGGCCGTTGCTCGACAAACGCGTCGCCGCCCTCGCCGATGTTCGCCGGCACTCCGCCCTTCGGCTTGACCGGCTTCATCGCGGTGAGTGGCGGCGTCGTGTCGAAGGCGACCGCCGTCCCGACAACCGGCGTCGACACTGTCGTCGTCAGCTCGCGTGC
>JBOHAU010000025.1:0-3768 GCA_050698015.1 Gaiellaceae bacterium | reverse complement strand
AGAGGCTGTAGATGAGAGTCCAGGTGAGCTTGCGCAGCATCGTTGGGAGAAACTTACCGCGCCGGGCGAGCAGGAAACCTCTGGCCCGGTTCGATAACTATGCTCGTTCTATGCAGCCGGACGCGCGGTCGTTCGGGAAGGCGGAGCGCCAGCGGCTGATCGGGAGCCTCGTTTCGCGCCGCCGGATCGGGACGCAGCACGACCTTCTCGCCGCCCTGGCGGCCGAGGGCTGCCGAGCGACGCAGGCAACGGTGTCCCGGGACATTCGTGAGCTCGGCCTCGAGAAAACGCGCGACCAGCTCGGCCGGCCGCGCTACGTCTTGCCGCAGGACGGACGGCGAACCGACCCGCGCGAAGCGTTGGCCGCGGTGCTGTCGACGTTCGGGCTTCGGGCTGTGCCGGCGCAGAACCTGGTTGTCGTCCAGTCGGAGCTCGGCTCGGCGCCCGCGATCGCACGAGCCCTCGACCGGATCGAACACCCGCTGATCGTCGGCACGCTCGCGGGCGACGACACGTGTCTCGTGATCACCGAGGACCGGAGCGGCGCCTCGGCGCTCGCGCGGGAGCTGGGGGAAGTCATTGGCTGAGGTGGGCGATCTCGCCCGTCGTAGCCGCCGGGTGACGAGACATCGAGCTCTTTACCGAGCTGACCGGTGACCGGAACCCGCTCCACTACGACGAGGAGGCGGCGGCCCGGTCACGCTTCGGCGGGCTGATCGTCCAGGGCGGCGTGACCTCCGGGTTGCTGAACGCGGTCGTGGCGGAGGATCTGCCCGGCCCCGGAAGCGTGTTCCTGCACGTCGACTGGAGCTTCAAGGCGCCGGTGCGGCCGGGTGACGAGATCACCGCCGAGGTCGAGGTGATCGAGCTGCGGGAGGACAAGCCGCTCACGCGACTCCGGACGACGATCGTGAACCAGGAGGGAACGGTCGTCCTGGACGGAACGGCGCTCGTGTGGACCGAGCCTCTCTGAGGGCGCTTTCGCTGCTGGCGGCGGCGCTCGTGCTCTCGATGACGACGTGGTTCTCGGCGACGGCGGTCGTGCCGCAGTTGCGCGCCCAGTGGGATCTCGGCAACACGGCGGCGGCGTGGTTGACGATTGCCGTCCAGGTCGGGTTCGTCGTAGGCGCCCTTGCCGGGAGCGCGCTCAGCGTGGCGGACGTGTTCGCGTCCCGGTTGGTGATCCTCGCGGGCGCGCTGGGAGCCGCTGCGGCGAACCTCGTGCTCGTGGCGGCGGACGGGCCCGAGGTCGGAATCGCCGCTCGCGTCGCGACGGGGTTCTTTCTCGCGGGCGTCTATCCGCCCGCGCTCAAGCTCGCCTCGACCTGGTTCCGCCGCGGACGCGGGACCGCGCTGGGGATCGTCGTCGGCGCGCTCACGCTCGGTTCGGCCGTCCCCCATCTCGTCAACGGCCTCGGCGGGCTCGACTGGCAACTGGTCGTGTGGGTCACGTCGGTGTTGACCGTGGCCGGAGGGGTGCTCGTCTTCTTCGGCGTGCCCGAGGGGCCTTACTCCTTTCCGTCCGCGCGGTTCGACCCGCGGCAGGCCGGGCTCGTGCTTCGCAACCGCGGAGTCCGCCTGGCGTCGCTCGGCTACTTCGGGCACATGTGGGAGCTCTACGCGATGTGGGCCTGGTTCCTCGTCTTCTTCGCGGCGGTCGCAACGGACGGCAAGGCGGCGGCGTACGCGACCTTCGCGGTGATCGGCGCCGGCGCTGTGGGGTGCTGGGTCGGAGGCGTGCTCGGCGACCGGTGGGGGAGGCCGGAGACGACGGCTGCGATGCTGGCGGTGTCGGCCGCGTGTGCTCTGGTGATCGGGTTGGTTGCGGAGGCTTCGGCTGCGCTTGTGCTGGTGCTGGGGCTCGTCTGGGGCTTCTCGGTCGTTGCCGACTCGGCGCAGTTCTCGACGCTCGTCACGGAGCTGGCCGAGCAGGCGTATGTCGGGACTGCGCTCGGGTTCCAGATGGCGGTCGGGTTCGCGCTCACCGTGCCGACGATCTGGTTGCTGCCGTTCCTCGAGGACGAAATCGGCTGGCGTTGGGCGTTCGTGTTCCTCGTGCCCGGCCCGGTGCTGGGGATCCTCGCGATGCTGCGGCTGCGGCGCCTTCGGCTCGGGGTCCCTTAGACAAGGCGCACCCTGCCTCCTCCCCACCGCAATCGTAGTGGCGAGCGACGCGCGAAAGGCGCGCCGATGCGTGCCGAATGTGTGACTTCGACTAGCCGGCGCGGAACTGCTCGGACGGGGGCTGGAGGTCGTGCTCGTCCAGCGCATCGACGTCGTCGGCAGAGAGGTCGAGCTCCACGCGGCCCTCGGTCATCCCTCGCACGCGTTCGGCCGGAACGTACTTGGGCTTGCCGAGCAAACCGGTCGTGATCGAAAGGCCGTTGAAGATGTCCTTGCCCGTGTCGCCGACGATCTCCTCGACCTTGCCGACCTCTGTTCCATCCCTCGCCACGACCCTCCAGCCGGGCTCGATCAGCAGCCAGGAAACCGGATCGTCAGCCATCAGACAGGCCCGCCGTCCAGATACCAGACCGGGCCCTGGGTCATCACCGGCTTCGTGTCGGCGAGCGCGTGGAGGATCGTCACCCGCGCGCCGATCCCTTCCGTGTCGAGGCGCTCGAAGCAGCGCCTGGTCATCTCAGGCGCCGCGCCGTAGCCGTAGCGGCCGACCCGGAAGCGGAAGCCGACGGCGTCCCCGTACCGCGCCGGATTGAGCGGAGCCATCAACAGAGCCCCGCGGTCGAGGAAGTCGCTCGACTCGAGCTCGACCTGCGCGTAGACGTCGGTCCAGTCGACCGGCAAGGCCGCGACGGCGCCGTCCCACTGCTCCGCAGCAGGAGCCCACTCGGCGCGAAACTCGGCAGGCTCCGGCGGCGCCTCCGACGCGGTGACGAGCTCAAGCTCGCCCTTGATCCCCTCGCGGTCGATCCGTTTCATCATCCGCCGCGCCTGCTCTCGGCGGCCGCCGCGCCGAGGAACGGAGAAGCGGACCTGGCCGCCGACCCGGCCCGGCTGGAAGGCCGTGAGCATCGATGCGGCGCGTTCCGCGCGGCTCGCGTCGTCCACCTTCAGGAGGAATCGCGCATCGGCCCAGTCCGCGGGCAAGCGCGACTCGAGCTCCCGGTATTGCTCGGCGACGGACACGCGCCGATCTTAGTGGTGCCACTCCAGGTAATGCTGCCCCGCGTCTGAGTCGCGAGCACCAAGCCAGAGATCTCACTCCGACGAGCCAAGGCGGGAGTGCGTTGGTGAGGTGGAGGGTGGGCTCTGGCGCCGCGTGATCGCGGGTCAGACGCAGGCGTGTATTGCCTGGAGGGGCACTACCGCCACTACACTGGCGCCCGTGGCAAAGGTAGAGAGGAAGGGGGCGCTCTCGCCCGAGCTGCTGCGCGAGTTCTTCCGCGAGATGCTGCTCATTCGGCGCTTCGAGGAGAAGGTCGAAGAGCGCTTTCGTGCAGGCGAGCTGCCGGGATTCCTCCACGTTGCGATCGGCCAGGAGGCGGTCGCCGTCGGTGTCTGCCGCGCGCTCGAGGAAGGTGACGTGTTCGCTTCGACGCACCGCGCGCACGGGCACACGCTTGCGAAGGGAACGCACCCGAACGAGCTGATGGCAGAGCTGTACGGGAAGCTCGAGGGCTGCTCGCACGGCTACGGCGGCTCGATGCACCTCTACGACATCGAACGGGGGAATCTCGGCGCGAACGCCGTCGTCGGCGGCGGGCTGCCTGCGATCGTCGGCGCCGCGCTCGCGTTCAAGTTCCGCGA
>JBOHAU010000024.1:0-26074 GCA_050698015.1 Gaiellaceae bacterium | reverse complement strand
CAGCGCGGAATCACGATCAACACGTCGCACGTGGAGTACGAGACGGAGAACCGTCACTACGCGCACGTCGACTGCCCGGGCCACGCGGACTACATCAAGAACATGATCACGGGCGCCGCCCAGATGGACGGCGCGATCCTGGTCGTGTCCGCCGCCGACGGCCCGATGCCGCAGACCCGCGAGCACATCCTGCTCGCCCGCCAGGTCGAGGTGCCGTCGATCGTCGTCTTCCTGAACAAGGCTGACATGGTCGACGACCCCGAGCTGCTCGAGCTCGTCGAGATGGAGGTGCGCGAGCTGCTCTCCGCCTACGAGTTCCCGGGGGACGAGATCCCCGTCATCACCGGCTCCGCCCTGAAGGCGCTCGAGGGTGATCCCGAGTGGACGCCCAAGATCCTCGAGCTGATGGAGCAGGTCGACTCCTACATCCCGGAGCCGGTCCGCGACACGGACAAGCCGTTCCTGATGCCGATCGAGGACGTCTTCACGATCACCGGGCGCGGCACCGTCGTCACCGGCCGGATCGAGCAGGGTCAGATCAACTCGGGCGAGGAGGTCGAGATCATCGGCATCAAGGAGGAGACGATGAAGACCGTCGTCACCGGGCTCGAGATGTTCAACAAGACGCTCGACTTCGCCCAGGCCGGCGACAACGCCGGTGTTCTCCTCCGTGGTACGAAGCGCGAGGAGGTCGAGCGCGGCCAGGTCGTCGCGAAGCCGCGGTCGATCACCCCGCACACGCACTTCAAGGCCGAGGTCTACGTCCTGTCGAAGGACGAGGGTGGCCGCCACACGCCGTTCTTCAACGGCTACCGGCCGCAGTTCTACTTCCGGACGACGGACGTGACCGGCTCGATCCAGCTCCCGGAGGGCCAGGAGATGGTCATGCCGGGCGACAACACGAACATGGAGATCGAGCTGATCCAGCCGATCGCGATGGATCAGGGTCTCCGGTTCGCGATCCGCGAGGGCGGCCGCACCGTGGGTGCGGGCGTCGTCACCGAGATCAAGAAATAGCGAGGAACGAGGGGGGCGCCGGTGCCGCAGTCGAAAATCCGAATCCGCCTGAAGGGCTACGACCATCAGGCGCTCGACCGCTCGGCGGCGTCGATCGTCGAGACGGCGACGCGCACCGGCGCGACCATTACCGGCCCGGTCCCGCTCCCGACGGAGCGGAACATCTACACGGTCATCCGCAGCCCTTTCAAGGACAAGGACTCGCGGGAGCACTTCGAGATCCGGACGCACAAGCGACTGATCGACATCCACAGCCCGACGCCGAAGACGGTCGACTCGCTGATGCGGCTCGACCTCCCGGCCGGGGTCGACATCGAGATCAAGCTCTGACGCCAATGAAAGGGATCGTGGGGAGAAAGCTCGGGATGACGCAGGTCTTCGACGAGGAGACAGGCACCGTCACGCCCGTCACGGTGATCCAGGCCGGGCCCTGCCCGGTCGTCGCCGTGCGGACCCAGGACGAGGACGGGTACGACGCCGTCCAGCTCGCCTATGACGAGGTTCCCGAGCGGAAGCTGACGAAGCCGAAGCTCGGCTACCTCGGGAAGCACGACGTCGGCCCGCACCGCCGCCTCCTGGAGATCCGCGGCCCAAGTGAGCTCACGCCCGGCGAGACCGTCACGGTCGAGAGCTTCGAGCCCGGCGACCGCGTCAAGGTCTCCGGCGTCTCGATCGGAAAGGGCTTCGCCGGTACGATCAAGCGGCACAGGTTCCGCCGCGGCCCGAAGTCGCACGGTTCGCGCAACATCAGGGCGCCCGGCTCGGTGGGTGCATCCGCCACGCCCTCGCGCGTGTTCAAGGGCATGCGGATGGCCGGTCACATGGGTGCGAGCCGGGTGACGCAGGTCGGCTTGCGCGTCCACGCCATCGATCCGGAGCAGAACCTTCTGCTGGTCAAGGGCGCCGTGCCGGGGCCGAAGAACGGCTTTGTCGAGGTCCGGGAGGAGGTGCGCGGTGGCGGCTCCTAAGGCCCCGATCCTTGATTCTGCCGGCAAGAAGTCGAAGGATGCGACCCTCGAGGAAGACGTCTTCGCCGCCGACGTCAAGCCGCACCTCGTCCACGAAGCGGTCCGGGCTGAGCTGAACGCGCAGCGCGCGGGCACGCACAACGTCAAGAGCCGCGGGCTCGTCGCCGGCGGCCGCGGGAAGCCGTGGCGCCAGAAGGGCACCGGCAGAGCCCGGGCGGGGACGACTCGTGCGCCGCAGTGGACCGGCGGCGGCTCGGCGTTCCAACCGCGGACGAACTTCACGGTCAAGGTCAACCGGAAGGCACGGAAGGCCGCGTTCAGGGCGGCTCTCTCGAGTCATGCGCAGGCGGGCACGCTTGGGTTGATCGACGGCTCTGCGTTCTCGGAGCCTTCGACCAAGAGCGCCGCGGCATTCCTGAAGGCCTGGGGCAAGGATCAGCCGACCCTGGTCGTCGTCCGAGAGGATGACGACCAGATCATCAAGTCGTTCCGCAATCTCGATCGCGTGCTGGTGATTACGCCGGCCGAGCTCGAGGTCGCGGCGATCGTCTGGGCTCGCTCGCTGCTCGTCACCGAGCCGGCCCTCGAAGAGGTCCAGAAGCGAGGTGCCGAAGCGTGAGTCTCCATCCGAACGAGGTTCTGCTCGCGCCGGTCGTCTCGGAGAAGAGCTACAGCCTGCTCGAGGACCGGAAGTACTCCTTCCGCGTGCACCAGGACGCTCACAAGACGCAGGTCCGCCAGGCCGTCGAGGAGCTCTTCGGCGTCAAGGTGCAGGCCGTCAACATCATCCAAGTGCGGTCGAAGCCCAAGCGGCGCGGCCTGGTCCGAGGCCGCCGCCCGGGGTGGAAGAAGGCGATCGTCCAGCTCCGCGAGGGCGAGTCGATCGAGATCTTCGAGGGGGCCCAGGTTTGATCGCGGAAGATGCTGGCGCATTTTCCGCGAGGAAAGACGTGAAATAGATGCCGACTAAGAAATTCAAGCCAACAAGTCCCGGCAGGCGGTTCATGACGGTTTCGGACTTTGCCGAAGTTACGAAGTCCGAACCTGAGAAGAGCCTGGTCGAATCCGTCAAGAAGACCGGCGGCCGCAACAACAAGGGGCGCATCACCACCCGCCACAAAGGCGGCGGTCACAAGCGCCGTTATCGCGTCGTCGACTTCAAGCGCTTGAAGGACGGGATTCCGGCCAAGGTCGCCTCGATCGAGTACGACCCGAACCGCTCGGCCAACATCGCCCTGCTCCACTACGCCGACGGAGCGAAGGCCTACATCCTCGCTCCGGCCCGGTTGCGGGTCGGCTCGACGGTCGAGTCCGGCCCCGCTGCCGACATCAAGCCGGGCAACGCGCTCCCGCTCCAGAACATCCCGACCGGCACGCTCGTCCACAACGTCGAGTTGAAGCCCGGCCAGGGCGGAAAGATGGCGCGGAGCGCCGGCTCCGGCGTCCAGCTCGTGGGCAAGGACGAGGGAGGCGCGGTTCTTCGGCTACCCTCCGGCGAGCTTCGGCGTGTGCCGCTGACTTGCCGCGCGACGGTCGGTCAGGTCGGGAACGTCGACCACGAGAACATCAGCGGCGGCAAGGCAGGACGCAGCCGCTGGCGGGGCAAGCGCCCGACCGTGCGAGGCTCCGCGATGAACCCGGTCGACCACCCGCACGGGGGCGGCGAGGGCAAGTCGAAGGGCGGCCGGCACCCGGTCACGCCCTGGGGCGTGCCGACGCTCGGCAAGCGGACGCGCCGAAAGCACAAGGAATCCGATCGTCAGATCATCCGGCAGCGCCGGAGAGGCAAGGAAAAACGGTGAAAATGCTGCACATTTTCACCGTGACTGGTTTGTACTTCGCTTCGCTCGTAGGAGATGAAAATTGAGTAGGAGTTCGAGAAAAGGCCCGTACGTCGAGGAGCGGCTGATGAGCCGCATCGAGTCGATGAACAACTCGGGCTCGAAGAACATGATCCGAACCTGGTCGCGCACCTCGACGATCTTCCCGGAGATGGTCGGGCACACGATCGCGGTCCACGACGGGCGCAAGCACGTCCCCATCTTCGTCACCGAGCAGATGGTCGGCCACAAGCTGGGCGAGTTCGCGCCCACCCGAACCTTCCGCGCCCACTCGGGCGACCGGAAGACGGAGGTGCGCCGCTAGTGGCGCGAGCCCGCACCGCACCCGTCGTCGAGGAGCCGCAGGAGGTGCGCGCCCAGGCCAAGTGGCTGCGCATCGCCCCGCGCAAAGCGCGTCTCGTCGTCGAGCACATCCGCGGACGGACGGTCCCCGAGGCTCGGACCGTGCTCGCGTTCACGCCGCGCGCTGCCGCGCGCGAGATCGAGAAGGTGCTGGCGTCCGCGGTCGCCAACGCCGAGGCCAACCACGGCCTGATCGGTGACGAGCTCATCGTCGCAGCGGCGTACGTCGACGAGGGGCCAACGATCAAGCGTTGGCGCGCCCGCGCCCGCGGCCGTGCGTCACGGATCAAGAAGCACACGTGTCACGTCACGATCCGGCTCGTCACCGGCGAGACCGACACCCAGACGCGCCGGCCGCGCCGCGCTCAGACCGAGCCCGTCGCCGAGGAGCAGCCCAAGGCCGAGGAGAAGCCGAAGCGCGCGCCGCGGAGGCGCGCCGCTCCGAAGGCCGAGCCCGCGGAGAAGCCCAAGCCGAAGCCCAGGCGCACCCCCCGCAAGAAGACAGAGACGGAGGCCGAATAATGGGTCAGAAGATCCACCCGGGCGGGATGCGCGTCGGCGTCATCCACGACTGGAAGTCGAACTGGTACACGACCGACAAGGAGTTCTCGGACGCGATCCTCGAGGACGTCAAGATCCGTGAGCACATCCTCGGGAAGCTGTCCCATGCCGGCCTGTCCGACATCCTGATCCGCAAGGACAAGCAGCGGATCACGGTCGACATCTACACCGCGCGGCCTGGGATCGTGATCGGCAAGTCCGGAGCCGAGGTCGACGCGCTCAGGCGCGACCTGCATGCGCTGACGCACAAGAACGTCCACATCAACATCAACGAGATCAAGCGTCCCGAGCTCGACGCCAAGCTCGTCGCCCAGTCGATCGCGGAGCAGCTGGCCAACCGCGTGGCCTTTCGCCGCGCGATGAAGCGCTCGCTGGCTTCGGCGATCCGCTCGGGCGCGCACGGGGTCAAGATCACGTGCTCCGGGCGGTTGGGCGGCAGCGAGATGAGCCGCTCCGAGACCTACTCGGAAGGGCGGGTCCCGCTGCACACGATTCGCGCCGACATCGACTACGGCTTCGTCGAGGCGAAGACACCGTCCGGCCGGATCGGCGTCAAGGTCTGGATCAACAAGGGCGAGATCATGCCCGAGGGTTTCGAGAGCGTCGGTGAAGGCCGGCGGGACGCGCGGCTCGGCGACCAGGACCAGGCACGGCGCCGCGGTGGCCGCACGGAGGGCCTCAGCGCCTCCCGCGAGAGCGGGCGCGGTCGAAGCGCCGACCGCGAGGGGCTCGGCCCCGTGCGTGACCGGCGGCCAAGGCGAGGCGCGGGACGCGGGCGGCAGGCTTCGGTCGAGCAACCTCGCACCGACGAGCAGGCCGTGACGGCCGAAGGCCGCGAGCTCCCGGAGGTCGAGTCGGAGACGCCGACCACGCCCGAAGCCGTCGCCGAGGCGCCGGACTCGACGACGGAGAAGACCCAGGTCGAGGAGCCCAGCAAGCTCGAGCAGTCGGGCGACGAGTCGGCCGAGGCGTCGGGAACGAAAGGCAAGAAGAAGGGCAAGTCGTAAGGTGCCCCGTCCAGCAATACATGCCGGCTTCTGGCCCGCGATCACGCGGCGCCAGCGCCCACCCTCCGCCTCACCAAGGTCTACAGACCTTGGCTCGTTGGAGTGCGAACTCTGGCTTGAGACGGCCGTACCGGCAAAGCCGGCACGGCCTCTTCTGGTCGGCGCCGACGAGTCGGCGCCTTCGGCTCGCGACCCAGAAACTCGGCGGCATTACTGGAAGGGGCACTGATGCTGCTTCCGAAGAAGACCAAGTACCGCAAGTACCAGCGGGGCCGGCGCCGCGGGCTCGCGAAGGGCCAGACCAACGTCCAGTTCGGCGACTTCGGCATCAAGGCGATCGAGGACGGCTGGGTGACCAACCGTCAGATCGAGGCTGCCCGAATCGCGATGACGCGCAAGATCAAGCGCGGCGGCAAGGTCTGGATCAACGTCTTTCCGGACAAGGCCGTGTCGCAGAAGCCCGCCGAAACGCGGATGGGATCGGGGAAGGGCGCACCCGAGCACTGGGTCGCTGTCGTCAAGCCCGGCCGCGTCATGTTCGAGCTCGCGGGCGTTCCCGAGCCGCTCGCCAAGGAGGCGCTGAGGCTGGCCGGGACCAAGCTTCCGATCAAGACGAAGTTCGTGAAGAGAGAGGCGAACCTCTTTGAGGGCTAAGCAGATCAGAGACATGACGGACGACGAGCTGGAGCGGGCGTTGGCCGACCGCCGCCAGGAGCTGTTCAACCTGCGCTTCCAGTCGGCTACGGGCGCGCTGGAGAACCCAGCCCGGCTGAAGCTGGCGAAGCGTGAGATCGCGCGCATCCTGACCGTCCGCAACGAGCGCGAGAACGAGGGCTAGGAATGGCAGAAGAAGAGCAGAACGAGCAAACCGAGCAAACGGAAGAGACGCCGGAAGAGACGCCGCCGGTAGAGGCCGAAGCCTCCGCCGAGACGCCGCCGGAGCCGGATCCAGAGGCTCCGCCCGAGGAGCCGGGTCCGCCCGTGCCGGAGCCGGAGTCGCCCGAGCCGATGCCGGAGCCTGCTCCGCCTGTCGAGCCCGCGGCCGAAGGCGAAGAGGCTCCGGTCGCTGCGGAGGGCGAGGAGGCTCCCGCCGAGGAGCAGCCCGCTCCTGCCGCACCGACGAAGAAGAAGCGCAAGCGCGTGGCTCGCTCCGAGCGCCGGCAGCGCCCGAAGCCGAAGCGCGAGCAGACCGGCGAGCGCAAGCCGATCACGCGGCTCCCGAAGCCCGAACACGACCGCGGTCGGCGGCAGGAGCGCCGCGGCGTCGTCGTCTCCGCCGCGATGAACAAGACGATCGTCGTCCGCGTCGACCTCGTGAAGTCGCACCCGCGCTACAAGAAGGTCGTTCGCCGCTCCCAGAAGTTCCACGCGCACGACGAGCAGAACCAGGCCAAGGCGGGTGACGTAGTCCGCATCGTCGAGACGCGACCGCTCTCCAAGACGAAGAACTGGCGCCTCGCCGAGGTGGTTGAAGCAGCAAAATGATCCAGCAGGAGTCGAGAGTTCGAGTGGCCGACAACACCGGAGCGCGCGAGCTGCTCTGCATCCGCGTGCTCGGCGGCTCCCACCGCCGCTACGCGCGCGTCGGCGACGTCATCGTCGGAACTGTGAAGACGGCGACGCCGCAGGGCGCGGTCCGCAAGGGCGAGGTCGTCCGCGCAGTCGTGGTGCGGACGAAGAAGCCGTACGGCCGCGACGACGGCACCTCGATCGCCTTCGACGAGAACGCCGCCGTGATCATCGACGCCCAGTCGAACCCACGCGGCACCCGCATCTTCGGACCAGTCGCGCGTGAGCTCCGGGAGAAGAACTTCATGAAGATTGTCTCGCTAGCTCCGGAGGTGCTCTGACATGGCCCAGGCGATGAAGGTCAAGAAGGGCGATCTCGTCCAGGTGCTGAGCGGCAAGGACCGCGGCAAGCAGGGCCGGGTCATCGAGGCGCGCCCGAAGGAGGGCCGCGTCCTCGTCGAGAACCTGAACATGATCAAGCGCCACACGCGGCCGCGGCCGATGAAGAGCCCGAGTCGGATGGGGTCGCCGCAGATCCAGCCCGGTGGGGTGATCGAGAAGGCCGGCCCGATCCCGGTCTCGAACGTGATGCTCGTCTGTCCGGTCTGTAACCGCCCAACCCGCGTCGGCACCGTCGTCCGCGAGTCCAAGACCGGCACGACACGCGTCCGCGTCTGCCGCCGCGACGACTGCCGCCAGGACGTCGATCGCTGATGGCGACTGCGACCAAGGAAAAGACTACGTACGTGCCGCGGCTCAAGCAGCGCTACGTCGAGGAGCTCCGCGAGCGGCTGAAGGACGAGCTCGGCTTCAGCACGATCATGCAGGTCCCGCGGATCGAGAAGATCACGCTGAACATGGGCGTGGGTGAGGCGAAGACCGAGCCCAAGGCGCTTGACAGCGCGATCGAGGAGCTGACGACGATCGCAGGGCAGCGCGCGCAGGTCCGCCGGGCCCGCAAATCGATCGCAGGCTTCAAGATCCGCGAGGGGATGCCGATCGGCGCCCGCGTCACGCTCCGCGGCGACCGCATGTACGAGTTCCTCGATCGGCTCGTCTCGATCGCGCTGCCGCGCATCCGCGACTTCCGAGGCCTCAGCCCCCGCTCGTTCGACGGGCGCGGCAACTACTCGATCGGGATTCGCGAGCAGCTCATCTTCCCGGAGATCAACTACGACGACATCGCCGCGATCCGAGGGCTCGACGTTGCGATCACGACGTCCGCCAAGACCGACGAGCATGCGCTCGCGCTGCTCCGGTCGCTCGGGCTCCCGTTCGCGACAGAGGAGAGAACCCAGAGTGGCTAAGAAATCGCTCGTGAACAAGCAGCAGCGGACGCCGCGGTTCAAGGTGCGGCAGTACTCCCGCTGCCGGCGCTGCGGCCGCCCGCGCGCCGTCTACCGGAAATTCGGTCTCTGCCGGATCTGCCTGCGCGAGCTCGCGCACAACGGCCAGATCCCGGGCATGACCAAGAGCAGTTGGTAGGAGAAAAAGGATGCTGACCGACCCGATCGCCGACATGCTGACCCGGATCCGCAACGCCAACAAGGCGCTGCACGAGAGCACCGAGATGCCGACCTCGCGCCAAAAGGAGGAGATCGCGCGGATCCTCCAGGAAGAGGGCTACATCTCGGCCTACTCCGTCCGCAAGGGCGAGAGCTTCGACACGCTCGTCGTCGAGCTGAAGTACGGGCCGAGCCGCGAGCGGATCATCACCGACCTCAAGCGCGTCTCCAAGCCGGGACGCCGCGTGTACGCTCGCAAAGATCGCCTGCCGCGCGTCCTCGGCGGAATGGGCACGGCGATCATGTCGACGTCCAGGGGTCTGGTCACGAGCAGGACCGCCGAGCGCGAAGGCATCGGTGGCGAAGTCATCTGTTTTGTCTGGTGATGAGAGGAGGGCGGTGCCAGACTTCAGTCTGGCTCCGCGGAACTGAGATTTGAGCCGAATCGGACGCAAACCAATCGAGATCCCCGCCGGCGTGTCGGTGTCGCTCGACCCTGGGCGCGTGATCGTGAACGGGCCGCTCGGTGAGCTGAACCAGCAGGTCCCACGCCGGATGAAGCTCGAGCAGGCCGACGGCGAGATCCTCGTCTCCAGGCCGACCGAGCGCGGCGACGACCGTGCCCTGCACGGGCTCACCCGCTCGCTGATCGCGAACATGGTCGAGGGGGTCACCAAAGGCTTCGAGAAGCGGCTCGAGATCCAGGGCGTGGGCTACCGCGCGGCGCTCCGCGGCCAGTCGCTCGAGCTCAGCGTCGGCTTCTCGCACCCGGTCGTGATCGAGCCTCCGGCCGGAATTACCTTCGAGGTCCCGACCCCGACCGAGATCATGGTCAAGGGCATCGACAAGCAGCAGGTCGGCCAGACGGCCGCCGAAGTTCGCTCGGTGCGCCCGCCGGAGCCGTACAAGGGCAAGGGAATCCGCTACGAGGGCGAGTACGTCCGCCGGAAGGTCGGGAAGCGCGCATGAGACATCGCGTGCGATGTCTTCTCGAGGCCGTGCGGGCTTTGCCCGTGCGGCCGTCTGAAATGACCGGTCGACACGATCGAATTGTGGAGGATCACGCGTGAGCCAGCTGACCACGAGAGACCGGCGAGCGCGTCGGCACAAGCGGGTGCGCAAGGACGCCTTCGGGACGGCGGAGCGCCCCCGCCTCGTCGTCTTCCGCTCGAACCGCGGCATTGGCGCGCAGCTGGTCGACGACGCCGCAGGCAAGACACTGGCCGCCGCCAGCTCGTTGAACGTGCGCACGACCAAGGGCACGAAGACAGATCAGGCGGCCGCGGTGGGCAAGCTCCTCGCCGAGAACGCGAAGGGCGCCGGCGTCAAGGCCGTCATCTTCGACCGCGGGGGTTACCTGTACCACGGCCGTGTAAAGGCGCTCGCCGAGGCCGCACGCGAAGGGGGTCTGCAGTTCTGATGTCGGAGTACACCGAAACCCGTGAGCTCAAGGAGCGCGTCGTCGAGATCAACCGCGTCGCCAAGGTCGTCAAGGGCGGCCGGCGCTTCTCGTTCACGGCGCTCGTTGTGGTCGGCGACGAGGTCGACCGGGTCGGCGTCGGGTACGGGAAGGCGCGAGAGGTGCCGCTGGCGATCTCGAAGGCCGTCGAGGACGGCAAGAAGAACCTCTTCACCGTCCCCAAGCACGGGACGACGATCACGCATGAGATCCTCGGCCGGTTCGGCGCCGCACGCGTCCTGCTCCGCCCGGCGAGCGAGGGAACCGGTGTCATCGCCGGCGGCGGCGTCCGCGCCGTGCTCGAGCTGGCGGGCGTCCGCGACATCCTCGCCAAGAGCCTCGGGACGACGAACCCCGTGAACATGCTCAAGGCGACGGTGCAGGGCCTTCAAAGCCTGCGCCGGCCCGAGGAGGTCGCGAAGACGCGCGGGAAGACGATCACCGACGTCCTGCCGATCAAGAAGGAAGAGCCGGCCGAGGAGGCGCCCGCCGAGGAGCCCGTTGCCGTTGCGGCGGCACCGGAGGAGGAAAAGGCCGATGGCGAATAGGACGCTCAAGATCACGCAAGTCCGCAGCCAGATAGGCCAGAGCGAGCGTCATCGCGGCACCCTGCGTGCGCTCGGCCTCGGCAAGATCGGGCGCACCGTCGAGCGTCCCGAGAGCCCCGAGGTCGCCGGTATGCTGAGGAAGGTTCGCCACCTCGTCCGCATCGAGGGCGAGGAACACTGACGATGGCCGAGCAGCTCAACCTCTCGAACCTCAAGCCCGCGTCCCCGCGCAAGGACCGCAAGCGCGTCGGCCGCGGCATGGGCTCGGGCAGGGGGCGCTACGCAGGCCGCGGGATCAAGGGACAGAAGTCTCGCTCCGGATCGCACAAGATGCGCGCCGGCTTCGAGGGCGGCCAGATGCCGATCTACATGCGGCTGGGCAAGCAGCGCGGCCCCTACTCGAAGGACGCAATGCCGATCGGCCCGCACCGCACGCTGATGGCGGCGGTCAACGTGCGCGACCTGGAACGCTTCGACCCCGGCGCCGACGTGACGCCGCAGCTGCTCGCCGAAGCCGGGCTGATTCGGAATGCGCGCATCGAGGTGAAGGTCCTCGGGCAGGGTGACCTGTCCAAGAAGCTCTCGGTCACCGCTCACGCCTTCTCCGCGACTGCGCGCGAGAAGATCGAGGGCGCGGGCGGCTCGGTGACGGCGCTGAAGGGGCCCAAGGTCAAGCGCCGGCGCAAGAAGACCACGAAGCCCGCACCCAGCGCGGCGGCCGCTCCCGAAGCGGAGGCTTCGGCCGAGGAGCCTGCGGAAGAGGCTCCGGCCGAGGCGGAGGCTCCGGCCGAGGAGGCATAGGACGTGTTTTCCTGGCTGACGAACGCGTGGCGCGTTCCCGAGCTCAGGCGCCGGGTCCTCTTCACGGCCGTCATCCTCCTCTTCTACCGGCTCGGGTCCTGGATCCCGGCGCCGGGCGTCGATTCGGAGACGATCGAGAACTACTTCAACCAGGCGGCAGGCGGAACGGTGCTCGCCCTGCTGAACCTCTTCTCGGGTGGCGCGCTCTCCCAGTTCGCGATCTTCGCGCTCGGGATCATGCCCTACGTCACCGCGTCGATCATCCTCCAGCTGATGACGGTTGTGATCCCGAAGCTGGAGCAGCTCCAGAAAGAAGGCGAGGCCGGCTACGCCAAGATCAACCAGTACACGCGCTATCTCACCGTCGCGCTCGCGGCCATGCAGGCGACGGGCTTCGCGTTCCTGTTCCAGCGCCAGGATGCGCTCGAGAAGAACTACGGGAAGATGGCGCTGATCGTGCTCACGCTCACCGCCGGGACGACGCTCCTGATGTGGATGGGCGAGCTGATCACAAAGCGGGGGATCGGCAACGGGATCTCGCTGCTGATCTTCGCCTCGATCCTCACCGGGCTCCCACTGGGCATCCAGGCGTGGGTGCAGGGCGGGATCTTCGAGCGGTTGTTCTTCCCGATCATGGCCGTCGGAGTCGTCGTCGCTGTCGTCTTCATCCAGGAGGGGCAGCGGCGGATCCCGATCCAGTACGCCAAGCGCATGGTGGGCCGGCGGATGACCACCGGCGGCTCGACCTACATGCCGCTGCGCGTGAACATGGCCGGCGTGATCCCGGTGATCTTCGCCGCTGCGGTCATGGCCTTCCCGCCTACGCTCGCGCAGTACTTCCCGCAGACCCAGAGCTTCATCAACAAGTACTTCTCGTACACCGACTGGCCGTACCTCGTGCTCCAGGGGGCGATGATCGTGATCTTCACGTTCTTCTACACCGCGGTGCAGTTCAACCCGGTCGACCAGGCAGACAACCTGCGCAAGCACGGGGGCTACATCCCGGGCATCCGGCCCGGTCCGCCGACAGCGCAGTACCTCGACCGCGTGCTCACGCGGCTGACGCTGCCCGGTTCGATCTACCTTGCGCTCGTCGCGACCCTTCCGAGCCTCTTCATCGCCTATGCCGATGTCTCGCAGGCTCTCGCCGGCGCGCTGGGCGGAACCTCCGTCCTGATCGCCGTCGGCGTGGCGCTCGACACCATGCGCCAGATGGAGTCGCAGATGATGATGCGCTCCTACGAAGGGTTCCTGAAATAAACGTCCTCCTGCTCGGTCCCCAGGGGTCGGGGAAGGGAACCCAGGCGAAGCGGATCGAAGCCGAATACGGCATTCCGCACATCGCCACCGGCGACATGCTCCGCGCCGCAATCGAGGAGGGAAGCGAGCTCGGGCAGCGCGTCAAGCCGATCCTCGAGAGCGGGCAACTTGTCCCCGACGACCTGATGATCGACCTGATCAGGGAGCGCCTCGCGCAGCCCGACGCCGAAGCGGGCTTCGTCCTCGACGGCTTCCCGCGGACTGCCCCGCAGGCTGACGCGCTCGACGAGATGCTGGACGCGATCGGGCGTCCGCTGACGATCGTCTTCGAGTTCCAGGTGCCGGACGAGGTCGCCAGAGAGCGGCTGCTCAAGCGCGCCGAGATCGAGGGACGCAGCGACGACGCTCCCGAAGCGATCGACCGACGCCTGGCGCTCTACCACGAGCTGACCGAGCCGCTCGTCGAGCACTACCGGCTGCGTGGCAATCTTGTCGGGATCCATGCAGATCGCCCGGTCAACGAGGTGTTCGCCGAGATCCAGGAGGCGCTCGAGCAGGTAATGACGAGATCGTGACCCTCCAGGCGATGTACGCCGGCTTCTGGGCCGCGATCACGCGGCGCCAGAGCCCACCCTCCGCCTCACCAAGGTCGACAGACCTTGGCTCGTTGGAGTGCGAACTCTGGCTTGGTGTTCGCGACCCAGAAGTGCGGCAGCATCACCAGAAGGGTCACACGTGATCGTTCGGAAGTCCGTCCAGGAGCTGGATCAGATGGCCCGCGCGGGCACGGTGGTCGCCGACACGCTGTCGCTCCTCGGCGAGCACATCCGTCCGGGGACGACGACGGCCGAGCTCGACCGCCTCGCCGACGAGTTCATCCGCTCCCGAGAGGGGGTACCGACCTTCCTCGGCTACCGCGGGCCCTATCCGTATCCGGCCTCGATCTGCACCTCGCCGAACGACGTCGTGGTCCATGGAATCCCCGACGGCTACGCGCTCGCAGAGGGCGACATCCTCTCGGTCGACGTCGGCGTGACGCTGGACGGCTACGTCGCGGACTCGGCGTACACCTTCCCGGTCGGCGACATCGATCCGGAGGCGGAGCGCCTGCTCGAGGTCTGCAAGGCTGCACTCGAGGCCGGAATCCAGCGGGCGAGGTCGGGCGGAAAGCTGACCGACATCTCGCACGCGGTCCAGCGGGTGACCGAAGACGGAGGTTTCTCGGTCGTCCGGAGCCTCGTCGGCCACGGCGTCGGACGCGAGATGCACGAGGATCCGCAGATCCCCAACTACGGCGAGCCCGGCCGGGGGCCGACGCTCGCGTCCGGCATGACGCTGGCGATCGAGCCGATGATCACGGCCGGCGGCCACGAGGTGGTCGTGCGGGACGACAAATGGACGATCGCGACCGCGGACGGATCCTTGTCCGCGCACTTCGAGCACACCGTGGCCGTCACCGACGAGGGGCCGCGAATCCTGACGGCTGCGGCCGTTCCGGCTAGGTAAGCGGCTTTGCTACCATTCCCCGCTCGCGGCGCAGAGCCGTGCTGTGCTGTGTTCAGTTGTTCCAGACCGCGCTGAAGGCGCGGTTTCCGCGTGAGGAGGTAATGGCCCAGGAAGAGAAGATCGAGGTGGAAGGCGAGGTCGTCGAGGCCCTGCCGAGCACCATGTTCCGGATCCAGGTGGACGGTGGACACGAGGTGCTCGCGAAGATCTCCGGGAAGATGCGCAAGAACTACATCCGCATCCTCCCCGGCGACAGGGTCAAGGTCGAGCTCTCTCCCTACGACCTCTCCCGCGGGCGCATTACGTACAGACACCGATGAAGGTCAGAGCATCAGTCAAGCCCATGTGTGAGCGCTGCCGCGTGATCAAGCGGCATGGTCGCACCATGGTCATCTGCACGAACCCGCGACACAAGCAACGCCAGGGTTAGGAGAGCTAGTGGATCACCTTGCGAGACATGGCGGCGCCTGGCCCGCGATCACGCGGCGCCAGAGCCCACCCACCTCCTCACCAAGGCTGTCCAGCCTTGGCTCGTCGGCGTGCGGCCTCTGGCTTGGTGCTCGCGACCCAGGCATCCACCAGCCTCACAAGGAGACCCACTAATGGCACGCATCGCCGGCGTCAACCTTCCGCGTGAGAAGAGCCTCGAGATCGGGCTTACGTACATCTTCGGGATCGGGCGGTCGACCGCGCTCAAGGTCTGCGAGGGCACGGGCCTCGACCCGGCCGAGAAGATCCGCGACCTGACTGACCCGGAGATCACGAAGCTCCGCGACTACATCGACACGAACCTTCAGGTCGAGGGCGACCTGCGGCGTGACCGCCAGCAGTCGATCAAGCGCCTCTCGGAGATTGGCGCGTATCGTGGCCTGCGACACCGGCGCGGCCTGCCGGTGAACGGCCAGCGCACGAAGACCAACGCCCGCACGCGGAAGGGCCCGAAGAAGACCGTCGGCCGCGGCAAGAAGGCGGCGACAAAGACCTAGATGGCTCCTCCGCGTAGACAGGCAACCCGGGGCCGGACGCGCCGCCGGGTCAAGAAGAACATCGCCATCGGCCAGGCGCACATCAAGACGTCGTTCAACAACACGATCGTCACGCTCACGGACAAGGACGGCGCAGTGATCGTGTGGGAGTCGGCCGGCTCGGCCGGCTTCAAGGGCTCGCGCAAGTCGACGCCGTTCGCGGCGCAGGTCACGGCTGACGCCTGCGCGCGGAAGGGAATGGAGCACGGCCTCCAGAAGGTCGAGGTCTTCGTCAAAGGCCCGGGCTCCGGGCGCGAGACGGCGATTCGTTCCCTTCAGGCTGCAGGCCTCGAGATCCTCGGCGTCAAGGACGTGACCCCACAGGCCCACAACGGCGTGCGGCAGAAGAAGCGGAGGCGCGTCTAATGGCCCGCTCGCTCGGCCCGAAGTGCCGGTTCTGCCGCCGCGAAGGGATGAAGCTCTTCCTGAAGGGCGAGCGCTGCCTGACCGAGAAGTGCTCGGTCGAGCGCCGCAGCTACCCGCCGGGGGAGCACGGCCGCGGGCGGATCAAGCAGTCCGAGTACCTCCTGCAGCTGCGTGAGAAGCAGAAGGCCCGCCGCTACTACGGCCTGCTCGAGAAGCAGTTCCGCACCTACTACACGAAGGCCGCACGCCGGTCCGGGATCACAGGCGAGAACCTGCTGCGCCTGCTCGAGGCGCGCCTCGACAACGTCGTCTACCGACTCGGCTTCGCGGCTTCCCGCGCACAGGCCAGGCAGCTCGTCCGGCACGGCCACTTCCATGTCAACGGCCGCCGTGTGAACATCCCGAGCTACCAGGTCAGGCCCGACGACGTGGTCACGATGGCGCCCGGAAGCTCTGCGGAGCAGGTGATCCGCGATGCGACCGACCTCACGGCCTCGGTTGCGCCCTGGCTCCAGGCCGACCACGAGAACATCACCGGCAAGGTCCTCAAGTGGCCCGAGCGCGGAGAGATCGACACCCCCGTCCAGGAACAGCTCATCGTCGAGCTGTACAGCAAGTAAGGAGACGCTTTGGCTACACGAACAAGCCTGATGGAATTCCAGATCCCGCGGATCGTCCACGAGGAAGTGGACGAGCGCCGCGGCGTCTTCGCGATCGAGCCTCTCGACCGCGGGTTCGGTCACACCTTCGGCAACTCGCTGCGCCGCGTGCTGCTCTCGTCCCTCGAGGGCGCCGCCGTCACCTCGGTGAAGATCGAGGGCGTCGCGCACGAGTTCACGACGCTGAACGGTGTCCGCGAGGACGTCGTCGACATCATCTCGTCGCTCAAGAACCTCGTCTGCCGGCTGCACGGCGAGTCTCCCGAGGTCGAGGTCCGGCTGACGAAGCGCGGCGCCGGCGCGGTCACCGCCGGCGACATCGAGGCTCCGGCCGACCTCGAGGTGCTGAATCCCGACCTCGTGATCGCGAACCTGTCCGACAAGGGCCGGCTCGAGATGACGATGACGATCGGGCGCGGCCGCGGCTATGTCCCGGCCGAGCTCAACCGCGGGCCCGAGCACACGATCGGCGTGATCCCGATCGACTCGCTCTTCTCGCCGGTCCGGCGCGTCTCGTACGACGTCGAGGCAGCGCGCGTGGGGCAGCGGACGGACTACGACAAGCTGACGCTCGACGTCACGACCGACGGCTCGATCGATCCGCGCCAGGCGATCGGCGAGGCGGCCGAGATCCTGATCCGGCAGCTCGCGATCTTCACCGACATCGAGAAGATCGAGGGCTTCGGCGAGGCCGCGGCGGCCCGCGAGGCCACGACCGAGGCTCCGCTCGCCCACGGGATGGAGAACTTCCCGATCGAGGAGCTCGAGCTCGGGGTGCGCTCGTACAACTGCCTGAAGCGGGTCGGCATCGAGACGATCGGCGACCTCGTGACGAAGACCGAGGGCGAGCTGGCCGCGATCCCGAACTTCGGCAAGAAGTCGATCGAAGAGGTCAAGGAGACGCTCGCAACGCAGGGTCTCACTCTTCGCGGGGAGGAGTAACTGATCGCATGCGTCACCATCGCTCGGGGAAGAAGCTCGGACGCGACTCGGCGCACCGGAAGGCGCTCTACGCGAACCTCGCCGGATCGCTGATCGAGCACGGGCGGATCAAGACCACCGAGGCGAAGGCCAAGGCGGTCCGGCCGATCGCGGAGAAGATGATCACGCTCGGTCGGCGCGGCGATCTAGCGGCGCGCAGGCAGGCGCTCGCCTTTCTGCGCTCGCAAGAGATCGTCCATCTGCTCTTCGCGGAGGTGGCACCGAGGTTCGCCGATCGGAACGGCGGTTACACGCGGATCGTGAAGATCGGGCCGCGTCCGGGTGACGGCGCCGACACCGCGTATCTCGAGTTCGTCGACTACGTGCCGCCGGCCCCGGTCGTCCGCACGGTCGAGCAGCCGGCCGAGACCGCAGCGCCGGTCGCCCAGTAGCGACGCGCCTCAAGCTCACACTCGAGTACGACGGAACGGAGTTCCGCGGCTGGGCTGCGCAGCCCGGTCTGCGAACGGTCGAGGGTGAGGTCCAGTGGGCGCTGAGCCGCGTCTTCCCGACCGTCGGCGGTCTCGCGGTCGCCGGGCGGACGGATCGCGGCGTGCATGCCCTCGGGCAGGTGGCGAGCGTCGACGTGGAGGCCGGGCCGCCGCTCGCGCGGACGGCCGAAGCGCTGAACGCGATGTTGCCCGACGACGTCGCTGTCGTGGGCGTGGACGAGGCCGCTCCGGACTTCCATGCCCGCCATTCCGCTACGGCGCGGTCGTACCGCTACCGGATCTACCGGCGCCGCGAACGATCGCCGTTCGAGGAGAAGCGATCCTGGTGGTATCCACGCCCGTTGGGCGAAGACCGGTTGTCGGATGCGGCCGGCCTGCTGATCGGGAAGCACGACTTCCGGGCCTTCACACCCACCGGGACTCAGCACGACGTGTTCACGCGAACCGTCAACGAAGCGGCCTGGTACCGGCGAGGCGACGCGCTCGAGTTCGAGATCACGGCAGACAGCTTCCTCCGCCACATGGTGCGGACTCTCGTGGGGACGATGGTCGAGCTACCGCCTGAGCGTTTCGCCGAGCTCCTCGAGGGCCGGCCGCGCGCAGAGGCCGGCACGACGGCCCCGCCGTGGGGCCTCTACCTAGAGCGCGTTCAGTACTAGCCACGATCGGCCGCCATGCCGCCTGCAGGAGGAGGCTCGTGGGGGAACCGGGGGTTCCTCCACATCGGGAGGCCCCGGCAGGCCTGCAGCCAGCCGCCGGGGCCCCCAGCGGACGGGGGGAGAGGCAATCCGTCCGCCGAGAGAGCCTTTTCGACGCGGCCGGACGGAATCCCGCCGATACGATCGGAGCGATGGCGACTCGGACTGAGAAGGCGACTGCCGCGCGGGCCGAGGACCTGCGCACGCAGCTCGAGTACCACCTCTACCGCTACCACGTCCTCGACGAGCCGGAGATCTCCGATGCGGAGTACGACCGCCTCTACGACGAGCTCAAGGCGCTGGAGGAGGAGTACCCCGAGCTCGCGACCCAGGACTCACCGACCCGCAGGGTCGGCGCGCCGCCGTCCGAGCGCTTTCAGAAGACGGAGCACCTCTCGCCCATGGGGTCGCTGGACAAGATCACGACCGAAGAGGCACTCCGCAAATGGGCGGACGACGTCCGCAAACGACTCGGTACGGACGAGCCCGTCGCGTTCGTCGCCGAGCCGAAGGTCGACGGCTCGGCCGTCAACCTGACCTACGAGCATGGCGAGTTCGTTCGCGGCGCAACCCGCGGCGACGGTTACCGCGGTGAAGACGTCACCACCAACCTCCGCACGATCCGCGCGATCTCGCCGCGCCTGCTGCTTCCCGACGGCGAAGAGCCGCCCGCACTGCTCGAGGTTCGCGGTGAGGTCTACCTGCCGCTGTCAGGGTTCCGCGAGCTGAACGAGCGCTTCGCGGCCGAGGGCAAGCGCCTCGCACCGAACCCACGCAACGCCGCAGCCGGCTCGCTGCGCCAGCTCAACCCGGCGATCACGGCCGCGCGGCCGCTCGCGATCTGGATCCACGGGATGGGTCATCACGAGGGCCTGCCGTCCGCCACCCACTGGGAAGCGCTCCAGTGGCTCCGCGAGCGCGGGTTCCGAACGAACCCGCTCGCCGAACGCCACGAGACGATCGAGAGCGTCTACGAAGCCTGCCGCGAATGGGAGACGAAGCGCATCGAGCTCGACTACGAGATCGACGGCCTCGTGGTCAAGGTCGACAGCTTCGACCAGCAGCAGCGGCTCGGTGCGCTCCACGGCCGCCCACGGTGGGCGCGCGCCTTCAAGTGGGCGCCGATGACCGTGACCACGCGGCTGAACAAGATCCTGATCCGCGTCGGACGAACGGGTGCGCTGAACCCGTGGGCGATGCTCGAGCCCGTCGAGGTCGGCGGGGTGACCGTCTCGCGCGCCACCCTCCATAACGAGGAGGACATCAACCGCAAGAACATCCGCGAAGGCGACGACGTGATCGTCCAGCGCGCAGGCGATGTGATCCCACAGATCGTCGGCCCAGCGGGTGCGCATCGACGAGGCACGAAGCAGTTCCGGATGCCGGCGCAGTGTCCGCTGTGCGGCGCCGACGTCGTCAGGCCCGAGGGCGAGGTCATGCACCGCTGCCCGAACCGCGCCTGTCCCTCGCGCGGGCTCGAGACCCTCAACAACTGGGTGATGGCCGCCGCCGACATCGAGGGCGTCGGCGAGCAGCTCGTCCGCAGGCTCTGGGACCTCGAGTTGGTGAGGTCCCTACCCGACCTCTACCGGCTGACGAAGGAGCAGCTGCTCGACCTCGACGGCTTCCAGGAGAAGAGTGCGACGAACGTGATCAATTCGATCGAGGCCTCGAAGTCGATCCCGTTCCGCCGCGTGCTCTTCGGGCTCAACGTCCCGGACGTGGGGTTCGTCACGGCACAGAATCTCGTCCGGCACTTCGGCTCCGTCGACCGGCTCCTCGGTGCGAGCCAGGAGGAGATCATGGAGGGCGACGGGATCGGCCCCGACCGCGCCGAGTCGATTGCCGAGTGGTTTGCCGACGAGGAGAACCGGCGGCTCGTCGAGGAGCTGCGCGCGCTCGGCCTGCGGTTCGAGGCCGGGGAGGAGGACCAGCCGCCCGAGGGACCGCTCACCGGCCAGACATACGTGATCACCGGCACCCTCGAGGGCATGTCGCGCGAGCAGGCGCAGGCCGAGCTCGAGGCGCGCGGGGCGAAGGTGACGAATTCCGTCTCGAAGAAGACGACCGGCCTGATAGTCGGCGAGGAGCCGGGCGCCTCGAAGCTGAGCAAAGCGCAGCAGACGGGTGTCCCGCTCGTGACGGAAGCCGAGCTCGGCCGGCTACTGGGCGGCTAGAACCGCCGCGAACCGATCCTGGGCCCGTCGGGCCCAGTAGTGCGAGACGGGACGTCCGTTTTGCAGCACTGCGAAGGCGAACCGGGATCGCACGTACCCGGTCAGTGCCGACGACTCCGACGTCGTGCCCGTCTTTGCGAGTACCGCCCCGCGCGCCGGCGGCGCTTCCATCCGGTCCTCGAGCGTTCCGTTGACGCCGGCCACCGGCAGCGACCGCACGAACGCGGGTCGGATCAGTGGGTCGTGCCAAGCCGCGACGAGCATCCCGATCAGAGCGGCGGCAGTGAGCCGATTCCGCGGCGAAAGCCCAGACCCGTCGACGATCCGTACGCCTGCGATCGGGATCGCAGCATCGCGCAGCACGCGTCGGACGGCCGCGGCGCCGGCGGCGCTGGTGCCTGCGGCATCGTCGACGGCGCCCAGCTGCTTGAGCAGGAGCTCGGCGGTGAAGTTGTCGCTGTCGCGGTTCATGAAGCGCACGATCCGGGAGAGCGGCTCCGATTCCGTGATCGCAAGCTGCTCGGCGACGGGATCGACTCCGCCCAGCTTCGCGGCTCCGGCCACGGAGACGCCCACCGAGCGGAGAGCGATCCGAAACTGGCGTCCGGCTGCCAGCGCCGGGTCGCGGGTGATCCAGCCGCGAAACCGCGCGCGGTCGACGGTCAACGCCGACAGCGGCGGCGATTCGTTCAGGTAGTGCCACGACTTCCAAGCGGGGCCCGTGCGACGTGAGTCGAAGTACGACTCGTCCGCCTCGATCCGGCCGGACACGCGCCGGATTCCCGCCGCTCGGACCTGGAACGCGAGCTCACGCAGGTCACTGCGGTTGAGCGTCGGGTCGCCGAAGCCCTTGAGGACCAGGTCACCCTTCCAGGTCCGGCCCACGAGATCCCCCTCGCCGTAGACCGCGGTCTCGATGCGGTAGCCGGGTCCGAGCAGCGAGAGCGCGGCGTAGGCGACCGCGAGCTTCTGATTCGAAGCGGGGACGAGCGCCAGCGCACTGTGCCTGGCGAAGATCGTGCGACCGAGCGTGAGATCCACCGCCACCGCCGCCGAGCGGGACGGAGTGACATGGGGCACGGACAAGGCGCCGGCGAGCCGAGTGGCCAGCGGAGACGCCTCGGGACGTGCTGCGGCGACGGCGGAGCTGGTCGCTGCGGCGGCAAACGTGACAAAAGCGAGGAAGATCCGGCGCAGCACCGGCGCATTGTAGGTCCTGAGGCGTCGAAAGATGGGCCGTTCGGCCTATAGGAAACAGCGGAGTGGACCGGAATAATCGGTCCGTCGGGAGACGACCTTGCGAAACCACCTGGCCGCAGTTACCGATCGGATCAACCTGCTCCTCGCTCGCTTGGAGCGGGGGGACTATCCGGACCGAGCGCGTCTCGAAGACACGCTCACGGACGGCTACGCCTGCGCGCTGTCGCTCGACGCGGAGTGCGGGCGAATCGAGCGACGAATCGCCGAGCACGCTGCGCAGCTCACCGGCGAAAAGGCCGGGGAGCATGCGCGGGAGCTTCTCGCTCTGTCGCGGCTGCTCAGCGACCGTCGGACGGAGCTGGACTCGCTGCGCGACCTGCTCGCCCAGCTTCGCGCTGGAGTACAAGAAGCGCGAGTGGCTTGATCCGCCGCGAAAACGGGCTTTGCCCTTCTCGCCGCTGCGGCTCCTCGAGGAGGAAGCGGCGCTCAGCTAGTGGGCCGCGTGGCGCGAAGGGCCGCCCGGCTCGATACGGTCGCTGAAAGTCGTGAGACTTTCAGCGAATCGGGCTAGACGATTCCGCGCCTGACCGCGTAAACCGCGGCCTGGATGCGGTTCTCGATCTGGAGCTTCATGAGGATGTTCGAGATGTGGTTCTTGACCGTCTTCGGGCTGATGTGGAGCTCCTGGGCGATCTCGGCGTTGTCCTTGCCGTTCGCGATCAACCGCAGGACCTCGTTCTCTCGGTCCGAGAGCTCCGGCCCGCGCCCGGCGGTTTCGGAATCGATCCCGGACGACCGGATCCGCTGCAGGACCTTGGAGGCGATGTGCGGCGAGATCAGCGCCTCGCCGACCGACGCCGCGCGAATGCCCTGCATCAGGTCCTGAATCGACGAGTCCTTGAGGAGATAGCCGCAGGCGCCGGCGAGGATCGCGTCCATGACGTCACCGTCTTGGTCGGAGATCGTCAGCACGACGACGCGAGTCAGCGGCGCGAGGCGAGCGATCTCGCGGGTCGCCTCGATCCCGTTCATGCCCGGCATGTTGAGATCCATCACGACGACGTCGGGAGCGAGCTCCTTGACAAGGCTGAGCGCGCTGGCACCGTCGGACGCCTCGGCGACGATCTGGACGCCTTGCTCCTCGAGCAGGTTGCGGAGGCCGGTCCTGAACAGGTCGTGGTCGTCCACGAGCATCACCCTGAGCAGATCCGACGTCAGCGTCTGGCTTGGACCCGCCGCCTCGGTCGCCATGGTTCGTATTGTCAAGGCGATTCTCCGCCCTGTCTAATTGGAGTAGACCGTGACAGTCACGACGCGGCTGCCCCACGCGTGTGCCTGAGCGACGGTTGGGAACCAGAGATCGATGCGCGCGCCGCGGATCCCGCTGCCGACGTCCGCGGCGACGCCGAGGCCGTAGCCCGGAATGCTCAGCCGCGAGCCCATGGGAATCACCGACGGATCGACGGCCACAGCGCCCCAGCCGACGGCCATTCCGCTGGCCGTCATGCCCGGGAGCGAGTAGGCCGTCGCGACGACGGTCAGAGAGTGCACGCCGTTGGCGGCGGACCCGGACGGGAGCTGCGGCTCACCCGCCGCGCGATCCTTCGCCGGCGCGGGTGTCGAGAACGCAGCGGCGAGAGTTCGTGCGCGCTCTTCGAGCCCGGAGATCCGAGCGCTGTTCGACCGGCTGGCAGCGCGGACGGCGGCAATCGTCCGCAACCGATCAGAGCGAGCTTGGGCGAGGGAGGCCGCCGCAGCTGCGCGGACGGCTGCCAGCTGCTCGAGCTCGCGCTCGCGACCCGCCAGGGTTCGATTGAGTGAGGCGAGATTGACCGAAGCCGTGCGCACCCGGGCGAGCAGGTCTTCGTCCTGCGTCGCGGTGAGGTCGAGTGTCTCGATCGCGCTCAGAACCTCGTCGAGGGAGCGCGACCCGAGCACGACCGCGAGCGTGTCCGTCTCGCCTTGCTCGTACACCGTCTGAAGTCGCCTGGCAAGTGCGCGCTGGATTGCACGGAGCGAAGAGCGGGCGATTCCCAGCTGCTCCCGAACCGCACGGCGGCGCGCTCGGACGTCAGCCGCGCGCGCTCGGAAGGACGCGAGCTCGGCTTGCGTGCGCTCCAGCCGGCTCTCGATCGCCGCCAGCTCGGCCACTGCCGACTGAGCGCCTTGCGCGAGCGCCGCGTTCTCGGCGCGAAGCTCCGCGGCCCGCCGTTCCAGCTCGCCGGAGCCCTCGGCGGCGCCGCCGCTCGGCAAGGTCGCAAAGACGGCCGACCCCAAGAGGACCGCAAGGCAAGACGTCCGCAACCCCCTCCCAGGCCCGCGCACGAGGGCAGGAAGGTACCACAGCGTCAGGCGTCGACTCGGCGACGCCGACCAGAAGAGGCCGTGCGGGCTTTGTCCGGGCGGCCGGCGTTATTTGCAGCTGTCCGCCCTGGTTGTTAGGGTGCCGCACTTGTTGACGTTCCGGGAGGGACCCCTCCAGCGCGCCAGGTGTTGCCAAGAGCTGGAGGGAGTGATCGGTTGACGTGTAAGCGCGTACTCACGGTGTTCGCCGCTGGAGCCGTCGCACTCAGTGCGGCGGGCTCGGCGACCGGTGAGCCCGCCAGCGTCGCCTCCAAGCAGGCACAGGCTCAGAGTGTCCTGGCGCAGATCCAGAGCCTCGACGGCTCACTCGAGCACGCAATCGAGGCGTACAACCTCGCGAACGAGAAGCTCGAAGGCATCCGCGCCGACCTGCGTGAGAACCGCGTCGAGCTCGCGATTGCCAAAGGCAACCTGAAGCGCGCGCAAAAGGCGCTGGCCTCACGCGTCGTGGCGATCTACACGTCCGGGGAGAGCGACTCCACCCTCGACGTACTCGTCGGGGCCCGGAGCCTCGCCGACCTCGTCGAAGGCCTGGAAGCCGTCTCCCGAGTCTCCGAGCAGGACACTCAGGTGCTTGCCGACGTGAGGATCTTCCGAAGCGAGGTGCAGCAACGGCGCGCGCAGCTGAAGTACGCCCGCGCCCGACAGGCTGAGCTCGTCGCGGAGCGAGCGGCGAGCAAGGCGTCGATCGAGAGCCGTTTGGCCGATCGCCAGCGAATGCTGTCCTCGATTCGCTCCGAGATCGGCGCGATCCGGGCTGCCGAGCAGCGGCGGCAAGCGGAGCTCGAGCGGCAAGCGCGTGCGCGGCTGGCCCAGCCGCAGCCGCTCATCTCCACGTTTACGGCGCCCGCCGAGCAAGCGCCCAGCGTTCTGCCCGAAGCTCCTCCGGCGAAGTACGGCGGCGTCGTCGGGATTGCCATGCAGTACCTGGGCATCCCGTACGTCTACGGCGGGTCAACGCCCGCCGGCTTCGACTGCTCCGGGTTCGTCATGTACGTCTATGCCCAAGTCGGCGTCTCGCTCCCGCACAACGCGGCCGCGCAGTACGGCTACGGGATACCGGTCGACCGCAGCCAGCTCCAACCCGGCGACCTCGTCTTCTTCAACGGCCTCGGTCACAACGGGATCTATATCGGGGGAGGCCAGTTCATTCATTCGCCGCACACCGGTGACGTGGTGAAGATCTCCAGCCTCGGTGGCTGGTACGACTCGACCTGGGTCGGCGCCCGCCGGCTCTAGCGGCAGCAGCGGCCGGCGGAGGTTTGTGACCCGCCGCCTACTACCTCTATCCGAACGAATCTTCGCCCGCCTTCCGGGTCCGCGCGTCCTCTGGATCCCCGTGTGGGCGCTGATTCCATGGCTCAACGCGGGTGCCAATCTGCTCCTCGAAGCGGAAGCGAGAAGCGCGGTCTGGGAGCAGAGTCGCCCACTCGTGATCCTCAATTACGCAGCGCTCAGCTGGGCGATCGCAATCGCGCTGTGGGGAGCCAGACGGATCGCACTGCGCCTGGAGAGCCTGCCCGCGGCGATGTCGAACGTTTTCGACGTCGACACAAGGGAGCGGTTTCGGGAGTTGAACAGCGCGCCCGGCCCGATCGTGGCTTCGGCGGCAACGGCGATTGCCTTCGGTGTCAGTGCGCTTCTCGAGGACGGGTGGACGTCGGCGCTGCTCCGAGGAGCGACGTGGTTTTTGATCGGAATCCCGCTGTGGAGCTTCCTCTGGACGTACGCCGCACTGCACCTGGGTCTCGATCGGCTCGGCCGTGAACGGCTCCTTCCTGGTGCAGTCCATGTCGACTCCGCTCTCGGGTTGCGACCGCTCGGCGGC
>JBOHAU010000023.1:0-2924 GCA_050698015.1 Gaiellaceae bacterium | reverse complement strand
CCATCGGGCTGGCCGTCTTCGGTTCGAGCACGTCCGGTGAGCGCCTCCACGCGGCCCTCGCACCGACTGAACTGGTGCCGGGCGCCGGCGGCGAGGCGACGTTGACCCAGACATCCTCGGGCTGGCGGATCGAACTCGACGCCACAGGGCTGCCCCGCCTCGAGGACGGACGCTTCTACGCGGCGTGGCTCCGCAACGCCGGCGGCGTGCTCGTGCCGATCGGGACGTTCAACGAGGGCCGCGACGTCACGTTGTGGGCGGGCGTGTCACCAAGGGACTTCACCACGCTGACGGTCACGCGCGAGCAGGCCGACGGCGATCAGGCGTCGTCGGGCGAGAGGGTGCTCGTCGGATCCGTTGACACCGGCGACTGATCCTCCGCCGCCGAGGGGTCGGATTGGCACGAATCAGGCCGAGCCGCCTTCCATTCGCCGCACGACCTGCTGGCGGGCGCGGTAGAGACGGCTCATAACGGTTCCTTCCCTGATCCGCAGGGCGTGGGCTGCTTCCCCGTATGTGAGGCCGGCGACATCGACGGCCACGAGGACGTCGCGGAAATCGTCCGGGAGCGCGGCGATCGCGGCATAGAGCTCGCCGGCCTCGACCGCGGCCTGCGGTTCGCGCACGTGTGGGTCGGCGACGAGATCGAGCTGGTCGGGCAACGGACCTGGCCGGAGCCGGCGGCTCTCGGTCCGCTTCTGGGTCAGGAAGGTGTTGCGGAGCGCACGCAAGAGGTAACCCAGGTCGTCCTCGTTGCGGAGCAGGCGGGGGCGAGCGAGTACTCGCGCATAGGTCTCCTGGACGAGGTCCTCGGCGTCCTCGCGGGAGCCCGAGAGCGCCCAGGCGGCCCGGTAGAGCCGATCGACGTGGTCTCCGAGCCGGGCGGGGTCAAGCGTGCGCTCCATCGGGTGCTAGCCCTCCGGCGGCCGGGTGCGTGGGCAGCATAAAGCTTCAGGGGCGGCCGCAGAACTCGACGCACTGCCAATTGCCGGGGGCATCTTCTTAACCGACGGATCTATGCTCGACGGGATGGATGCATTGCGGCCGCGGCTCCGCGGGGTTCTCCACCAGTACGCGTTCTTCGTGTCGCTCGTCTTCGGCGCCGCGCTCGTCGTCGCCGCGTCCGGGGCGGGCGAGCAGGTCTCGGCCGCCGTTTTCGCGACCGCGCTCGCGACGATGTTCGGCGTCAGCGCGCTCTACCACCGGATCACCTGGCGGCCGGGGCCTCGGCGCTGGATGCGTCGCCTCGACCACGCCGCCATCTACTTGCTGATCGCCGGGACGTACACGCCGTTCGGCCTCCTCGTGCTGTCTGGCGCATGGCGCTGGACCGTTCTCCCCATCGTCTGGGGCGGCGCACTCGCGGCGATTCTCCTCAAGCTCGTCTGGGTGGACGCGCCGAAATGGCTGGCCGCGGCGATCGCGATCGCGCTTGGCTGGATCGGGATCATCGCCCTGCCGCAGCTCTGGAACCACACGGGTCCGGCCGGGGTTCTCCTACTCGCGATCGGAGGCGTTCTCTACACCGGCGGAGCGATCGTCTACGCCCGAGGCCGGCCCGACCCGTTCCCCGCCGTCTTCGGCTACCACGAGCTCTTTCACGCGCTCGTGATTGCGGCGGCGGCGTGTCAGTACGCCGCCGTCGCCGTGATCCTCTCCGCCTAGATCTTGCGGCGCTGCCGCGGCGGGCCCCACTTGGAGCGGCGGCCGCGACCCGAGTAGACGAGTCGCTTGGGCGCGACGCGCATCCCCTGCTGCTCGAACTGCTCGTGCTCGCCGACGCTCCGCGCGACATGGCTCACCTCGGCCTGCTGCTCGGGAAGGATGAGCGTGATGCCGGTGCCGTCCCGTCCGGCGCGAGCCGTGCGCCCCACCCGGTGCGTGTAGCCGGTGTTGTCGGCCGGCGGGTCGAAGTTGATCACGTGGGTGATGTCGTCGAGGTCGAGGCCGCGGGCTGCCACATCCGTCGCAACGAGCGTCGAGATCTTGCCCGCCTCGAACTGGGCGAGGGCCCGTTCGCGGGCGCGCTGGTTCATGTCACCGTGCATGGCGACCGCCTTGACCTCATGGCGCCGAAGTCGCTGGACGAGCCGGTCGGCGCCTCGCTTGGTCCGAACGAAGACGAGCGTCAGCCCGTCGTCGTGTCCGAGTATCTCGACGAGCGTCTCGACCTTGTTCTCGGCCGTGACGCCGACGAAGCGGTGCTCCGTCGCGCCGCGCTCGACCCGACTCGGGAGCTCTGCGTCGAAACGGCTCGGGTTGTGCGTGTACGCGCGTGCGAGCTCGGCAACCTGGCCGTCGAGCGTCGCCGAGAAGAACATCGTCTGGCGCTTGCGAGGAAGCCTGCGGACGATCGCGTCGACCTGGGGCTGAAAGCCCATGTCCAGCATCCGGTCGGCTTCGTCGAGGACGAGGATGCGGATCCCGTCGAGCTTCACGAGTCGGCGGTTCGCGAGATCCTGGAGCCGGCCCGGCGTCGCGACGAGGATGTGCGCGCTCTTGGCGGCCTTTCCCTGCGCGGACACGGAGGTCCCGCCGTACACGGCCGTGACTTTCAGGCCCGTCGAGCGCCCAATGGCCTCGAAGTCCTCCGCAACCTGTGTCGCGAGCTCTCGGGTCGGAACGAGCACGAGGGCCGAGGGACGGGCGTCCCCGGCGTCGAGGCGCTGAACGATCGGCGCCGCGAACGCGAGCGTCTTGCCCGACCCCGTCGGCGACTTGGCCAGGACGTCGTTCCCCGCCAGGGCGTCCGGAATGACAAGTGACTGGATCGAAAACGGCATCTGGATCGAGCGCTGCGCAAGGGCGGCGACGATCGGTTCGGACACGCCGAGGTCCGAGAATGACTCCTTTGACATGTGGTTCTCCTTCAGTTCGGTTCGAGATTCGCCTGCCTCGAAACCGCCGAAGAAGAAACGAGAAGC
>JBOHAU010000022.1:0-32419 GCA_050698015.1 Gaiellaceae bacterium | reverse complement strand
CGGCGACGCTGAGGCTGAGGCCGTTGAAGCCCTGCTCGCGGGCGAGCGCGACCAGGGCGTCCATGAGCTCGGAGCCGATCCCATGTCCCCGCCGGCTCGGCACGACCGCGATCGAGATCTCCGGCGTCTGCTCGTCCACGAAGCCAAAGCCGGGCTCGTCGCGCTCGAAGAGCCGAAACCACGCCGCCCCGACCGGAAACCCGCCCTCGAGCGCAATCACGGCCGCGTCGCCGCGCCTCCCCCACCCCGCGACGTAGCGCCACAGCGACGCGTCCTCGACCGTGCCGCCAGAGCGCCAGTAGAACGCGTGGCGGAGCATGTCCTTCAGGAACCGGACGTCCTGGCGGTTTCCCCGCCTAATCATTCCGGAGCTGCTGAACGAGCTGCACGCGGTTCCCGTCGGGGTCGAAGACGTCCAGGAGCCTCACCTCGTTGTGAAGCTCGAGGACGGTACCGACCTCGACGTCCTCCGAGCGCAACCGCTCTGCCTCCGCCTTCGCGTCGTCGACGTCGATCGTCGCGACGCCGCCGTCCTCCGGCTCCCCCTCGGCGAGTGCGATCTGCATGCCACCCCGCTCGAGCTTGGCCCAGTGCGCGTCGTCGTCGAAGTAGGTCTCCGTGAAGCCGAGCTTGCCCGTGTAGAACGCGCGGGCAGCCGTCAGGTCGCGAACGCGATACCAAACGCGCATTCCCTGAGCTTAGTGCTCCCCCAGGCAGTACACGCCCGCTTCTGGCCCGCGATCACGCATCGCCAGGCACTACCTGAAGGGGCACTAAAGCGCGAGGCCCGGTTCTTCGAGCAGGGCCCGCACGGTGCCGAGGAACTCCGCCGCCACCGAGCCGTCGAGCGCGCGGTGATCGCAGGTCAGCGTCAAGGTCAGCTGCGGAAGGATCTCGAGGTCGCCGTCGACGACGACCGGCTTCTCCTCGATCGCGCCGACCGCCAGGATCGCCACCTGCGGCGGGTTGAGGACGGCGATGAACTGGTCGATTCCGTACATGCCGAGGTTGGAGATCGTGAAGGTGCCGCCCTCGAGGTCGGCCTGCTGAAGCTTGGCGTCACGGGAACGGGCGACCAGATCTGCCCGCGCGGCGGCGATCTCGGCGATGTTGAGCCGCTCGGCCCCGCGGATCACCGGCACGATCAGCCCGCGGTCGGTGGCCACTGCCATTCCGACGTTCGCGGTCGAGAAGTGCGTGACGGTCTCGTCCGCGTAGTGCGAGTTGACCTTCGGATGCCGCAGCAGCGCCGCGGCGCAGAGCTTCGTGAGCAGATCGGAGATGGTCGGCTTGGTCTCCCCCTCTCGGGTCTGCTCGACCAGGCGCTCGCGCAGCTCCTGCGCGCGGGTCATGTCGGCCGAGACCACGAGCTGGAAGACCGGCGCCTCCCACGCCTTGGTCAGCCGCCGCGCGATCGTCTTCCGGATCGACGTCAGCTCTTCGACCTCGGGCTCGACCTCGGCGGCGGGAGCTGCGGCCGGGGTCGGCCCCGTGACGGCCCGCTCGACGTCCTCGGCGACGATCCGTCCTTCCGGCCCCGTCCCGCGCACCTGCGCGAGATCCAGGCCCTTCTCGCGCGCGATCCGGCGGGCGAGCGGTGATGCCTTGATGCGCCCGTCGGCCCGCGAGGGCTCTCGGACCTCGGTGATCTGCTCGGACATCGTGGGCTCCGGCTCTGCCGACGCCTTCCGGCCCCGATCGCGCTCTTCGTCTCTGGCGGGAGCGCGCGAGCCTTCTTCCCGGCCGGAATCGCCATTCGACGATTCGGGCGCGACGGAAACCTCCTCGCCCTCCTCGCCGATCACAGCGATCGTCTGGCCGACGGGCACCTCGCCCTCCTGCACCGCGATCTTCAGCAGCACGCCCGAGGCGTCCGCCTCGACCTCCTGCGTGACCTTCTCGGTGTCGAGCTCGTACAGCGGCTCGCCCTTCTCGACGCGGTCGCCCTCCTGCTTCAGCCAGCGGACGACTGTGCCGGACTCCATGCCCTGGCCGAGCCGGGGGAGCTTGATCTCAGTCGCCATCTCTTCCCACGGTCTTCTGGACCGCCTGCAGGACGTCTTCGGCGTGCGGAACGACCCACTCCTCCATCACCGGCGCGAACGGCAGCGGCGCGAACTTGGCGCCGACGCGCTCGATCGGCGCGTCCAGCCAGTCGAACGCCTGGTGCTGGACGATCGCGGCGATCTCGGCGCCGAAGCCCATGCGCGTGACGGCCTCGTGGGCGACGACGCAGCGGTTCGTCTTCTTGACGGACTCGACGATCGTGCCTTCGTCGAGTGGCTGCAGCGTGCGCGGGTCGACAACCTCGACCGAGATCCCTTGTTCCTCCGCCTGCTCCGCTGCAGCGAGCGCCTCGTGGACGAGACGCCCCGTCGCGACGACGGTGACGTCCTCGCCTTCACGCTGCACCCGGGCTTCGCCGAGTGGGATCGGCTCGAGCTCGTCGCGCACCTCTTCCTTGATCCCGTAGAGCGTCCGGTGCTCGAAGAAGAGGACGGGATTGTCCTCGTAGATCGAGCTGTAGAGCAGCCCGCGGACGTCGGTCGGGGTCGAGGCGAAGACGACCTTCAGCCCCGGGATGTGCACGAACCAGGCCTCGAGCTGCTGCGCGTGCTGGGCGCCCGGCGACCAGCCGGCTCCGCCCTGGGTGCGGATCGTCAGCGGCACTTTCAGCTGCCCGCCGGACATGTAGCGGTGTTTCGCCGCCTGGTTGATCACCTGCTCGGCGGCGAGGGTGAGGAAGTCCTCGTACATGACCTCGACGACCGGCCGCATGCCCTGCATCGCCGCACCGATCCCGGCGCCGACGATCGCGGCCTCGGAGATCGGCGTGTTCCGGACGCGCTCGGGGCCGAACTCGTCGAGCATCCCCTGGGTGACGCCCATCGACCCGCCCATCTCGGCGATGTCCTCGCCCATGATGAAGACGTCCTCGTCCTGGCGCATCGCCGTCGAGAGAGCGTCCCGCACCGCCTCGCGGTAGCTGAGCTCAGGCATCCGGAGAGGTTCCCCGGAGCCAGACTGAAGTCTGGCACCGGTTTCTACGTGTAGCTGCGCTACGCGTAGACATTCTTCAAAGCGTCCTCCGGCTTCGGGTCGGTTCCGTTCTTCGCGAACTCGACCGAGCCCTCGACCAGCTCCGTCACCTCGCGATCGAGCTCCTCGAACTCGTCGTCGGAGATCTCCAGCTCCGCGCGCAGCTTGTCCAGCGGATCCTGCGTCTCGCGCAGCTCCTTCAGCTCGCCCTTGGGCCGGTAGACCTGCGGGTCGCCGATGTAGTGCCCGGTCAGCCGGTACGTCTCGGCGAGGAGAAACACCGGGCCGCGGCCTGAGCGCGCGTGCTCGACCGCCTTCATGGCCGTCTCGTAGACCTTCTGGACGTCCTGGCCGTCGACCGTCATCGACTCCATCCCGTAGGCCACCGCGCGCTTGCTCAGGTCCTTGATCGGCAGGTGCTGGCCGGCGGGCGTCGACTCCGCCCAGTGGTTGTTCTCACAGACGAACACGGCCGGGACCTGCCAGAGCTGGGCGAGGTTCAGCGACTCGTGGACGGTGCCGATGTTCGTGGCGCCATCGCCGAAGAACGCGACCGCGACGCGGGGCTCGTCCCTGAACTTGAAGGCGAGCGCGGCGCCGGTGATCGCCGGCAGTCCACCTCCGACGACCGCGTTCGCGCCCAGGTTCCCGCGCTCGACGTCGTAGAGGTGCATCGAGCCGCCGTACCCGTGCGAGCAGCCCTCGAGCTTCCCGTAGAGCTCGGCCATCACTTCGTTCGGGTGCGTGCCCTTGGCGAGCGTGTGTCCGTGGGCCCGGTGCGTCGAGGCGATCACGTCCCCTTCTTCGAGCGCGCGGATGACGCCGACGGCGACCGCCTCCTGGCCGATGCAGACGTGCAGAAAGCCGGGCAGCTCGCCGGCGCGAAAACGCTCCTCCACCTTCTCCTCGAAGCGACGGATGAGCAGCATCTCGCGGAAGAACTCCCGTAGGAGCTCAGCCGAAACCGCACCCTTCCTTTCAACCTTCGCCATGGGCCGTTCAGTCTATGCTCGGGCCCGTGCGTGTCGCCGATGAGTTCCGCGAGCTGGAGTCGCATCTGCCGGCGGACTGGGCCGACGCGCGGCTGGTTCTCGTCGTGGACGACGCCGCGAAGGCCGAACGGGCGGCGGCGCTGCTGGGGCCGCTGGGGCCCGGGAAGGCTGGAGATCGGATCCAGGTGACGGTCTCGCGCCAGGGCGGTGCGGTCGAGCGTTTGCGGCGGTTGCTGGCTCGGATCGACAAGGAGCGGATTCGCGGCCGGCTGGAGCTCGTCACCTACTCGACGGGGATCGTGGAGCCCGGCGAGGTCCGCGCGTCCTGGCCTGCGCTGGAAGAGGCCTGGCTATCCGCCGTCGCCGCGTTGCCCGCGGACTGGAGCGACCTGTATGCGGAGGTCGAGGTGGCTTCGAGCGACTTCCTCGACCCTGGAGCGCTTCGGCTTGCGCCGCTGAACCCGTCACGGCCCGACCGTGGGTTGGCTCTCCGCTTCCGGGTCGCGCGGAGCTTCGGGTACGGCGCCTCGTCCGAGATGGCCAGGCGCTGCATGGCGCGCCTCGACGAGGAGGGCATCAAGGGTCGCTTGTTGATCCTCTGGGCCCTGTCCGATACGAAGGCCGTCGCGACGCAGGGGCCCGTCTGGTACGGCGAGAGCGGGCCTGTCTAGTGTCCGATCCGGTCTCGTGGCTCATGATCGAGCCCGGCTGGACGGTGGTGGCGGCCGACGGGACTGAGGTCGGGAAGGTCGAGGAGATCGTCGGGGACACAGGGTCGGACATCTTCAATGGGCTCGCCGTCTCGACGAGCCTCCTGGGCCGGTCGAAGAACGTCCCGGCGGAGCGGGTGGCGAAGATCACCGACGGCGAGGTCCGGCTCGACCTGACGGCAGACGCCGTCGAGCAGCTCGACGACTACGAGCCCCAGCCGCCGTCGACCGAGCTTCGCCCCTAAACCAGATCCGGCACGAAGCCGGCACAGAAATGCGCGTTCGCGCTCGCTACGATCGCAGCGGGGAGGAGGCTGGGCGCGCCTGGTCTAAGGGACCGCGAGCAGCCCCAGTGGCTTCAGAGCTGCTCGGTCCACACGAGCGCCGTCCCGTCGAGCACGACGGTTCCCCCGCCGAAGCGCGACCGTTGCGCCGCAGCCTCGTCGTAGTGCAGCGGATTCCGGTCGCCGGTCAGCTCTGTGAAGAGCTCGATGTCCCGCTCCGTGACGCGCCGGCTCCGGCGCGCCGTCGTGCCGACCTCAGCCAATGATCTTCCCGAGCTCGCTCGCGAGCGCCGACGCGCCGGCGGCGTCGGCGGTGATCACAAGGCAGGTGTCGTCGCCGGCGAGGGTTCCGACCACGAGCGGATGCGTTAGCCGGTCGAGGGCCCGGGCGATCGCCGGCGCCGATCCGAGCTCGGACTGGACGACGACGATGTTCTGCGCCGCCGTTGCGCGCCGGCCGAACTGCGAGAGAACCGAGGCGAGCGCCTCGCGCGGATCGCTTCGCCGTCCGTTCTGCGCGAGCACGTACCGCGGCCGCCCCAGCTGGTCGTGCGTCTTTTGGAGGCCGAGCTCGCGGATGTCCCGGGAGACCGTCGCCTGCGTCGCCAGGCACCCCTCGGTGGCCAGGGCGGCAAGCAGGTCGAGCTGCGTGCCGATCCGACGACGAGAGACGAGGCTCGCGATCAGCTTCTGCCGTTCGGGCTTGGAAAAGGGACGGGCATCGGCCTGCATGGGCGCAGAATAAGTTTCCAGACCACCAAACCGCGGTAAGTTTCCCCCGTGCTTCGAAGGTTGCTCTGGACCGCGATCTACGGCGCGCTCGGCGCGATCGCCGCGATCGGCGCGCGCGTCGTCGCCTCGAGGCTCTACCGCATCGCCACGGGCGAGGAGCCGCCCGTCAAGAAATGAGCAAGGGCGATCAACTGATCGACCGTGCGGCCGACCGCCTCCGCAGCGTCGCCGACCGTGCAGCCGCCCAGGGTGGGCTCGGAGCCATGCTCGCCCAGCCACTGGCGGAGGACGCGGCCTTCCTGCGCAAGCTGAAGCCGAGCCTGATCGTCGCGAGGGCCAAAGGACAGGCGCCCACGGACCTCCCGGCCGGGAGCGGCGCCCCGGCGGCGCCGACGAAGCCCCAGCTCGGACCGCGCCCGAAGCGAAGCGGTCAAGGGCCGAGCCCAATCCTCGTTATCGGCGCGGCGTTCGTGGTCGGGATCGCGCTCGCCAAGGTGATCGACTGGAGAGGCCATGCCCACCCAAGAGACTGATCCGGGCCTCGGCACCGCCGCCAAGCTCGTCGCCGAGAAGGCGAGCTCGATCGCCCGGCTCGAGCTCGAGCTCGCCGGGATGGAGGTCAAGAAGAAGATCGCTGCGCTGGGGCTCGGCCTCGGGCTTCTCGGCGGGGCACTGCTCGTCCTCGTGTACGCAGTCGGCTTCGGCTTCGCCACGATCGCCGCCGGACTTGCGACCTTCCTGCCGCTCTGGCTCTCCCTGCTGATCGTCACCGGGTTCCTGCTGCTGGTGACCGCGGTGCTCGCGCTCGTCGGCGTGAAGCAGGTGCAACGCGGAACCCCGCCGGTCCCGCAGCAGGCGATCGACGAGGCGAAACTCACGACCCAGGCGCTGAAGAGCAATGGCAGCGGGTAACAGCCGCACGACCGAGGAGGTCCGCCGAGAGCTCGAGTCGGAGCGCGAGCGGCTCGCGCAAGCCGTCGACTCGCTGCGCGCCGAGGTCAAGGACGCAACGAATGTGAGCGCCAAGCTCCGCGGCCACCTCCCGATCTTCGCCGCCGGCGCGCTCGGGGCCGGCTTCTTCCTCGCCGGCGGAGTGGGCGCGACGATGAGACTGCTGTTTCGCCGGGGTCGAGAGGGGAAGGAGAAGGCCCGTCTTGGCCGCTTCTCCTTCGTCGACCGCGACTAACCAGCCGGACGTAGGCCACACCCCCTCGGGCCCTGAGCGGCTGACCTTCCGCGAATGGGTGGACGTCTTCAGGCGCGCGTTCAGGGAGTTCCTGAACGACGACTGCATGGGGCTCGCCCAGCAGATCGCGTTCAGCTCCCTGCTCGCGTTCTTCCCGGCGATGATCCTGCTCGTTGGCCTGCTCGGCCTGATCGGCGCCTACGATGACCTGAAGGAGTTCCTCGGCGTCGTCGCGCCGGGCGCGGTCATCGACGCGATCGACCTCGCGCAGGAAAGCGCCGCGGGCAGGGACACCGCAGCATCCTTCGCCGTTCTCTTCGGCGCCTTCGGCGCGATCTGGGCCGCGAGCGGTGCGATGAACTCGGTGATCAAGGCGCTCAACGCCGCGTACGACCGGACCGAGACGCGGCCGCTCTGGAAGGTGCGGCTGACGGCGACCGCGCTCGTGCTCGCCAGTGGCTTTGCGTTGGCAAGCCTCTTCGTGCTGATCGTCTTCGGCGGTCCGATCGGCAAGGCGATCGCGGACCAGGCCAGTCTCGGTGGGGCATTCGAGCTCGTCTGGACAATCCTCCGCTGGCCGATCGCCTTCGCCGGCGTGCTGCTCTTCTTCTCGCTTGTGTACTACGCCGGCCCGAATGTCCAGCAGCGGGACTGGAAGTGGGTCACGCCCGGGTCGATCGTCGGAGCGATCCTGTGGCTCGCGCTGTCCGGGCTTTTCGCCCTCTACACGAGCTTCTCGGACTCGTACGACAAGACCTACGGCTCGCTCGCCGGCGGGATCATCCTGCTGCTCTGGCTGAACTACTCCGCGTTCGCCTTGCTGTTCGGCGCCGAGCTGAACTCCGAGCTCAACCGCCAGGCCGACATTCGCGCGGCCGGCGGCGACAAGGCCGGCCTGATTCGGCCGGCCCGTCGATCCGACTAATCAGATGACGCGGAAGCTGCCGCGCATGCGCCTTGCGTGCGGGTCGCACACGAAGCTGTAAATGCCACGTCGCAGTGTCACAGTCCAGGTGCGCGCTCCACGGAACGCCACCGTGGTGCGCTTGTTCACGCCCGGTCCTCGGAGGTGGAAGTTGTGCATCGCCGAGCGGTCACGCACGACGATCCGGTACCGGCCCCGGCGTACGCGGCTGACGCGGCGTCCGTTCCGAGTCCGCAGCGAGATCGTCGCGCCCGGGCCTACGCTCGCATAGAGCGTGGTCGTAGAGGGCGGAGGCGGTGGCGGCGGAGGTGGCGGCGTCGGGATGCCGACCGTGAAGCTGCCTCTCATCTGGGTCGGGTGCGGATCGCACTGGAATGTGTACCGGCCGTCCTGGAGCGTGACCGTCCAGGTGACCGTGCCGACGAAAGCCTCGGTCGTGGCCTGGTTCACACCGCCGGGGCCACTCAGGCGAAAGTTGTGCATCGTCGAGTCGTCATGGACTTCGATCTCATACGTCCCGGCGGGGATGTTGTCGACGGAACCCCCTGAAGCCGTCCTCAGCGAGATGACGAAGGCGTCGTTCTGGCCGACGTTGGCAACGAGTCGGTTTGCTGTCTGGGCAAGTGCAGCGTTGGGTGAGACGAAGGCCGCGCCGAGCGCGGCGAGAAGCACGAGTAGTCCTCTGCGGCGAGTCATGATCACCACTACGTATTTTCCCCTTCCGTTGGATTTAGACTCGCACACATGCTTCGCAAGAATGCCAAGGTCGACCTGATCAAGAGGGCCCCGCTCTTCTCCGAGTGCTCCCGGAAGGACCTGAACGAGATCGCGGGCATCGCGGACGAGATCGACCTCCGCGAGGGCAAGGAGCTGACGAGGGAAGGCCGCCCGGGTCGCGAGTTCTTCGTCCTGATCGAGGGAACCGCCGACGTGAAGAAGGGCAACCGCCGCATCAACCAGCTGAGCGCCGGCGACTTCTTCGGCGAGATCTCGCTGATCACGCAGCGCCCACGGACGGCGACGGTGACCGCGACGTCGCCGGTCCGCGCGCTCGTGATCACCGACCGGAGCTTCCGCAGCCTGCTCGAGCACCAGCCGGAGATTCAGGGCAAGGTGATGAGCGCGCTCGCCGCGCGGCTCGGCCCCGAAGAGAATCTCTAGCCGGTTGCGCCGGCAAAGCCGGCACAACCTCTTCTGGTCGGCGCCGCCAAGTCGGCGCCTTAGCTAGGCCCGCAGCTCGGCGCCGAATCGCTCCCGCAGCACGTCGACGATCTTCTGACGGAGGCCGGCCGCCTCGTCGTCGGTCAGCGTTCGCTCGGACGACTGGAAGGCGACCCTGAAGGCGATCGACTTGCGCCCCGGACCGACCTGGTCGCCTCGGTAGACGTCGAACGGCGTCAGCTCGCGCAGCTCGGGGACGGCCTCGCGCGCCGCCTTGGCCAGGTCGCCCGCGAGGACGTCCTCCGCGACCGCGAACGCGAGATCCTGCTTGACGGGCGGGTACGTGATCACGTCTTCGTACGTCCAGTCTTCGCGCCAGTCGATCGTGCCGAGATCCAGCTCGAACGCACTCCACACGTCGTCGAGGATCCCGGGCCGCAGCTCGCCCACGACCCCGTAGGGCGTCGTCGCCGTCTTGCCGGGATGCAGTAGTCGATGCTCGCCCCGCTCGAAGGTCGCCTCGACCTTTCCCGCCGCGAAGATCGCCTCGACCGCGCCCTTCGCGCGCCCAAATGGCCCTTGCGCGATGCCGCCGACGTGGAGGCGCTCGTCCGGAAGCCGGCCGTCCGGCAGGTAGACGTGGGCGATCTCGAACAACGCAATCCCCTCGTTGCCCACGTCGAGGTTGCGGCGCGCGACGTCGACGAGGCTCGGGAGCAACGTCGTTCGCAGCACGGCCTGGTCGAGCGACTGCGGCTGCGGGATCCGGAGCGCGTTCGGGTGCGGATCCTCCGCGACCAGGCTCGGCGTGTAGGCCTCCGAGAAGCCTAGCCCGACGAGGACGTCCTCGACCAGGCGGCGACGGCGTTGTTCCGGCGACAGGCGGCCGAACATCTCGCGCCTCGGTGGCAGTGTGAGCGGCACCTCGTCCAGCTTCATCCGGCCGACTTCCTCGATCAGGTCGACCTCGCGGGTGACGTCGCGCGCTCGCCAGGGCGGCACCTTCACACTCCAGTCGGCGCCGACCTCGAAGTGCAGCGACTCGAGGATCCGCCGTTGCTCCTCCTCCGGCACCTCCAGGCCAAGGAGTGCCGAGGTGCGTTCCGGGCGCAGCGTGATCGTCGGCGGCTCGGGCAGATCGCCGCGGACGTCGCTCTCGCCGACCCACCGCGCTCCCGCCAACTTCACGAACAGCTCGCTGCAGAACCGCGCGGCGTCCTCGGCGACGTAGGGGTCGATCCCCTTCTCCCAGCGGCCCGAAGCGTCCGAGCGCAGGCCAAGCCGTTCGGAGGTCTTTTGGATCCCGACGGGCTCGAAGTTGGCCGCTTCGAGAAGAACGTCGGTCGTCTCGGCCGTGACCTCGCTGTCCTCGCCTCCCATGATCCCCGCGATCGCCACCGGCCGCTCGGCGTCGGCGATCACCAAATCGTCCGGCGTCAGCACGCGCGCCGTCCCGTCGAGCGTCCGGATCTGCTCGTTCGGCTTCGCGCGACGGACGACGATCCTCCCTCCCGCCAGCCGCGTCTGGTCGAAGGCGTGGAGCGGGCTGCCGAGCGCATGCATCACGTAGTTCGTCGCGTCGACCACGTTCGAGATCGGGCGCATCCCCGCCGCGGTGAGTCGCGCCTTCAGCCAGGGAGGCGACGGCGCGATGCGCACGTCGCGAAACGCCCTACCGATGTAGCGGGGACAGCGATCGAGGTCCTCGATTCGCACGTCGACGGGCTCGTCGGCAGCGTGCTGCGGTTCGGCGCCCGGGACGGGCGCGAGCTCCCCGCCGAAGATCGCAGCCACCTCGCGAGCGATCCCGTAGACGGAGAGCAGGTCGGGCCGGTTCGGCGTCGTCTCGAGCTCGAGCACCTCCTCGTGCAGCGGGAGGATGTCGGCGAGCGGCGTTCCGGGTTCGGGCCCCTCGTCGAGCACGATGATGCCGGTGTGGTCGGTGCCGAGCTCGAGCTCCTGCTCGGAGAGGATCATCCCCGACGAGCTCTCCCCTCGCAGCTTCACCTCCTCGAGCCGCTGCCCCCCGGGAAGGACGGCTCCCGGCAGCGCGACGGCCACGGTCGCACCCTCGCCGAAGTTCCACGCTCCACAGACGATCTGCCGAGGTTCTCCCTCGCCGACGTCGACACGGCAGAGCTGGAGACGGTCGGCGTTCGGATGCTTGCCGGCCTCGATCACGCGGCCGACGCGGAAGAGCCCGAGGTTCCCGTTCTCGTCGGCGACGCCCTGGCGGATGATCCGCTCGACCTCACACGACGAGATCGCGAGCCGCTCCGCGATCTCTTCGGTCGAGGCGTCGACGGCGACGTACTCGCGCAGCCAGGAAACCGGGACTTTCAAAACTGCTCCAGCACTCGGAGGTCGTTTTCCCACAGCGCGCGGATGTCCGGCAGGCCGTGCCGGAACATCGCGATTCGCTCGAGGCCCCAGCCGAACGCGAACCCCGTCACCTGCACAGGGTCATAGCCGACGAACTCGAGGACGTTCGGGTCGACCATCCCGGCGCCGCCGATCTCGATCCAGCCCGAGAACTTGCAGACACGGCACCCGACGCCGTCGCAGAGGAAGCAGGAGACGTACGCCTCGATTGAGGGCTCGGTAAAGGGGAAGAAGTGAGTCGCGAAGCGTGTCTTCCGCTCCTCGCCGAAGAGCGAGCGGAGCAGGTGGTCGAGGGTGCCTTTGAGGTCGGCCAGCGTGATGTTCTCGTCGACGGCGAGCCCCTCGACCTGGTGGAAGATCGGGTAGTGGGTCGGGTCGGCGGTGTCGCGGCGGTAGCAGCGGCCGAGCGAGACCATGTAGATCGGCGGCAGCCGCGCCTCCATCGTGTGGACCTGGGCAGGCGAAGTCTCAGTGCGCAGGACGACGTCGCCGTTGAGATAGAAGGTCTGCAGCGGCGAGCGGGTCGGATGGGTCGGCGGCATGTTCAGCGCGTCGAAGAGGTAGCGCGTGGTCTCGACCTCGCGGCCGTCGACCACCTCGTAGCCCATGCCGAGGAAGATGTCCTCGACCTCACGCCGTACCTGAGTGATCAGGTGCAGGTGCCCGCGCGGCTGCGCGTCGCCGGGGAGGGTGATGTCGACCCTGTCCTCGATGAGGGTCCGGTCGAGCTCGGTGCGCTCGAGCTCCGCCTGGCGCGCGGCGAGCGCTGACTCGATCGCCTCGCGGGCGGCGTTCAGGGCCATGCCCGTCTCGCGGTCGCGAACCTCGCGCAGCGCCTGCTTCAGCTCGCTCTTGCGGCCCAGGTAGCGGATCCGGGCTTCGTCCAGCTCGCCGACGGTCGAGGCGGACTCGACGGCGGAGAGCGCTTCGGTGCGGTACGCCTCAGCGTCCAAGGCGGCCCCGGCCCGAGTGTCGTCGGATCGGCGGCGAGGGCGTCAGCGCCGGTCCCCGGACACGAGCCGGGGCCGGGTAAACGGGGAATCCAGACGCCTCATCGCCATGGTCGAACGATAACGGACAATGCGCCCGTGGAGACCACCCGGTCACCGTACGACGCCATCGCGCAGATCTACGATCCCTGGAGCCGCAGCGTCACGGAGGACGTCCCGTTTTATGTAGGCGAGGCGCGAAAAGCGGGTGGGGCAGTCGTGGAGCTCGGGGTCGGCACGGGTCGGATCGCCGTTCCGACTGCGGCCGCCGGCGTCAATGTGATCGGCGTCGACTCGTCGATCGGGATGCTGGACGTCTGTCGGCGACGTGCCGAGGCGGCCGGCGTCTCAGACCTGCTGGATCTGCGACTCGGCGACTTGGCCGCGCCGCCCGTCTCGGAGCGGGTCCGGCTCGTGACCTGTCCCTTCCGCGCCTACTTGCATCTGCCTGACGAGCCTGCGCGGATCGAGGCCCTCGCCGCCGCGCGTGAGCTGCTCGTTCCCGGCGGACGGCTGATCTTCGACGTCTTCGCGCCGAAGCGAGACGACATCGAGGAGACGCACGGCCGCTGGATCGAGCGCGAGCCGGAGATCTTCGAGCGTGCGGACTGGGACGAGCGGGAGCAGACGTTGACGCTGTCGGTACGCGGCCCGGACGGCGAGGCGACGATGCGGTTGGCCTGGATCTCCGCGAGGGACTGGAAGAGGACGCTGAAGGCAGCGGGCTTCGAGGTCGAGCGCACCTACGGCTGGTTCGACTTCCGGCCCTTCCGAGGCCAGGAGGACATGGTCTTCGTGGCGCGCCGGCGCGACTAGACGAGCTCGATCTCGTCGCCGACGGCAACCTCGCCGCTCTCGACGACCAGCGCGAGCATGCCGCGCCTTCCATCGAGCTCAGCCTGGAGCCCGGGTCGAATCTCGTCCATCCGCGAGCAGGGGTCGCAGACCATGGTGATCTCGAAAAGCGCCTCGCCGATCCTCACCTGCTGGCCGACGGGCCACTCGTGGACGTCTGCACCCTCGACGGTGAAGTTCTCGCGGATCCGGCCGTGCTCGACGCCGACGTCGTCGAGGTGCTGAGCGGATGCGAACAGGACCTGGCGCTTCGTACCGGCGCGTGCGTGCGCGCAGCCCTCGAGGCCGTGCCCCTCGAGCGCGCGGACGCGGTCCCGCGCGTCCATGCGGCCGCTGTTCTTGGCCGGCGACGTCCAGAGTCCCGCAACTCGTGCCATCTCTGTGACTTTACCGAGTGGCCCGCCCAGCAATGCATGCCGGCTTCTGGCCCACGATCACACGGCGCCAGAGCCCACCCTCCGCCTCACCAAGGTAGAGACCTTGGCTCGTTGGAGTGCGAACTCTGGCTTGAGACGGCCGTACCGGCAAAGCCAGCACGGCCTCTTCTGGTCGGCGCCGACAAGTCGGCGCCTTCGGCTCGCGACCCAGAAGGGCGGCGACATTACTGAGCGTGCCACTGCCGTCGGCGTGACTCGTAGAGGGCGATCGCCGCGCTGACGGCGACGTTCAGCGACTCGGCCGCCGGCTCGAGTGGGATTGTCACCCCGAGCTCGCTCTCCGAGGCTATTTCGTCCGGCACTCCTTCTCGCTCGGCGCCGAGGACGAAGGTGACCTTGTCGGGAAGCGCGGCCTCGGGCAGCGGCATTCCGCCATGCGCGAGGAGAGCCGCACGTGGGCGCGGCGCCTCGTCGAAGCGCCCCAGGGGAACCCGGAACACGGCCCCGGCCGAGGCTCTGAGCGCCTTCGGCCCTGTCGGATCGCCACACCCCGGCGAGAGCGCAACGAACGCCGGGCCGAGTCCGTCCGCCGTACGAAGTATGGTTCCGATGTTGCCAGGATCGTCAACATGCCAGAGCGCCACGCCGACGGGAGGAGCGTCGGCCGGGTCGAGCTGCGGAAGATCGGCCCGGCGGAAGACGGCGATGACTCGCGGTGGATGACCGAGGGTTGACACCTCAGCGAGCAGACTGGGCTCGACCGGCTCCGCCTCTTCGAGGCCGTCGAGGAGTGGGGCACGCTCGGCGTCCACGAGCACCTCGACCGGATGGATCCCGGCCTCGAGCGCCGCCTGCACGAGATCCTCGCCTTCGCACACAAACAAGCCAAGGCGTTCACGCTGTCGTCGGGACGCAAGGCGACGCACGAGCTTCAGGCGCGGGTTGGCGGCGGAGGTGATCACGTGGTGATCACGCCAACCATTCCAGCCACTGGCCGTGGAAGCCGCCATGCGCGAGCAGTCTCTTCTCGCCGTCCGGCCAGACACGGAGCCAGAGGCCCGAGTAGCGGTCCTCGCCGGGAGCCGGTCGACTGACCGAGAGCAGGGCGAGCGGGAACTTCCGCCCGGCTTCGTCGACGGCGGTGAGGAGCTGCTTCCAGCCCTCTTGGCCCAGGTAGCCGCGAACAGCGGTCTGGAAAACCACGGTCAGGGCGCCCGGAAGTCGTTCGGCGAGCAGCTGCGGAAGCCGTTCGACGGCGTTGCCGCGCTCGAGCTGCGGCGGGTCGGTGCGCAGCGTTTGAACCGCTCGGTCGAGACGGTCGAGACGCTCGTGCTGGTCGGCCCAGACGAAGGACTTGAGCAGGAGCGCGTCGCCCGGCCGCGTGACGTCGAGCGGGGCGAGGTCGATCCCACGGCGCTGGCGGACCCGGGGGACGAGCCGCAGCAGGTGCGGCGGAACCGGCCTGCGCTCCTCCCCCGAGAGCTCGAGCTTCGCGCCGTCCCTTTCCCACGCTCCCTGTTCGTAGCGGTAGCTGTAGCGGTCCCAGACGAGGTTGAGACCGGCGCTCGGGCCGACCTCGATCAGATCGAAGGTCTCGACGCCGGTGCGGCGGGCGACGTCGAGGAAGCCCGGAAGCAGCAGCCAGCTCCGCTGTACCTCGTTGGTCTGGACGCCTTGCGTCTGGATGAAGCGGCGAAGCCAGTCGCGACGCTGCTCGAGCACGGGCACCGGATCGCGCCAGGGATCGAGACCCTCGCTCAGCGCGAGATAGTGCAGGCCGCCGAGCAGCTGCAGTGGCCGGTCCCAACGCGCGTCGTCGAGAATCTCCCGGACGGCGGGCTCGGCCGCAAGCCGGCGGCAGAGCTCAGCGTAGAGCGGCGAGCCCGTGAGCTCGCACTGCTCGGCCTGGTGAAGAAAGACCTGCTCGAGCTCGTCGCTCAGCTGGCCAGCGCGGCTTTTGCTTGCTCGGCGATCTTGCTGAACGCGGCGGGGTCGTTGACCGCGAGCTCGGCGAGCACCTTGCGGTCGAGCTCGATCCCAGCCTTGCGGCAGCCCGCGACGAACTGGTTGTAGGAGAGCCCCTCGGCCCGCGCCGCGGCGTTGATCCTGATGATCCAGAGGCGCCGGAAGTTGCGCTTTTTCGCCTTCCGGTCGCGGTAGGCGTACTTGAGGGAGTGCTCGACCTGCTCTTTCGCGCCGCGGTAGGTCGTGCTTCGGCGGCCGACGTAGCCCTTCGCCGCCTCCAGGACCTTGGCCCGCTTCTTGCGCGCGTGAACCGAGCGCTTGACGCGGGGCACTAGGACCGCCCCCTGCGCAGACCGAGCATCCGGCGAACCTCGCGGGCGTCGGAGCCCGCGACCACGTCCTGCCGGCGGAACTTACGCTTGCGCTTCGCGGACTTCTTCTCGAGCAGGTGGCTCTTCATCGCCCGGCGGCGCAGCACCTTCCCCGCTCCCGTGATCTTGAAGCGCTTCTTCGCTGCTCTTGACGTCTTCTGCTTTGGCATCTCTCGTCACTCCTGCGTTCTTGCCCGGCCCGAGCATCATGACCATGTTCCGCCCGTCGAGAAGCGGCGGGGATTCCACCACACCGAGCTCCTTGACGTCCTCGGCGAGCCGCATCAGCAGGTCCCGCCCACGCTCCGGATGGTTGGTCTCCCGCCCCCGGAACATGATCGTGACCTTCACCTTGGCCCGCTGGTTGAGGAAGCGGACGACGTGGCTTTTCTTGGTCTCGTAGTCCTGTGTCGCGATCTTCGGCCTGAGCTTGATCTCCTTGACCTGTACCTGGGACTGGTGCTTGCGCGCGAGCTTGGCCTTCTGCTCCTCCTGGTACCGGTACTTCCCGTAGTCCATGACCCGGGCGACCGGCGGCCTGGCCTGCGGCGCGACCTCGACGAGATCGAGGTTCTTGCCGTAGGCGTAGTCGAGCGCCTCAGGCGTCGGCTTGATCCCGACCTGCGCGCCGTCCTCGTCGATCAACCGCACCTCGGGGACACGGATCCGCTCGTTGATCCTCGTCTGCGGCTCCGGTGCGGGCTCGGGACGGACGAACCGCCGCGGCCTCAAAGACTAGTCACCAAGCTCTTCTCGTCCTCCTTGTAAAACGACAAAACCGCTGCAAACAGCGGCCTAAAGGTGTCCCTGGCTCGCTTGAACCCCCTCGAGGCTCGAGGCCGGGGAGGTGAGGAACGGTTGCGCCCCTGCTTGCAGGCGTCAAAGGGTAGCAGCCAATTCCCGCGTCAATTCGTCGAGGCTCTTGGTCGACTGGTCGCCGCCGCGCTCGCGCACCGCGAGCGTCGCTTCGGACTCCCGGTCGCCGTAGACGACGACGTACGGGACCTTCTCGACCTCGGCGTCGCGGATGCGCTTGCCGACGGTCTCGTCCCGCTCGTCGACCTCGACTCGGTGCTCCTCCAGCTTCCGCGCCAGCTCGCGCGCCGCCTCGCGGTGGCCCTCGCCGACCGGGACGATGCGAACCTGCACCGGCGCGAGCCAAAGCGGAAACGCGCCCGCGTAGTGCTCGGTGAGGATCCCGATGAAGCGCTCGAAGGAGCCGAAAAAGGCGCGATGGATCACGAAGACCGGATGCTCCCGGTTGTCGGCACCCATGTAGGTGAGGCCGAACCGGGCGGGCATTTGCGCGTCCAGCTGAATCGTGCCGAGCTGCCACGAGCGGCCGAGCACGTCGGTCATGTGCAGGTCGATCTTCGGTCCGTAGAACGATCCCTCTCCCTCGCCGACGAAATATTCGACGCCGTGTCGCTCGAGCGCCCGAACGAGCTCACCCTCCGTGAAGTCCCATTCCTCGTCGGTCCCGAGCTTGTTGTCCGGACGCGTTGAGAGCTCCGCCCGCGGCTCGAGCTCGAACAGGCCGTAGAGGTACTTCAGGTAGTCGAGGGTGCCGTCGAGCTCGGACTCGATCTGCTCGCGGGTGCAGAAGATGTGCGCGTCATCCTGCGTGACGTAGCGGACGCGGGTGAGCCCGTGCAGGGTTCCGCTCGGCTCGTTGCGGTGCAGCGGCGCCGCCTCCGCGTACCGCAGCGGCAGATCGCGGTAGCTCCGGAGCGCGCTGCCGAAGAGGAGCATGTGCCCCGGGCAGTTCATCGGCTTGATCGCGTACAAGTGCTCGTCGTCGAACGGGATCAAGAACATGTTCTCCCGGAACTTCTCCCAATGCCCGGAGGTGACCCAAAGCGCCTTGTCATAGATGAGGGGCGTCTTCACCTCCACGTAGCCGCGGCGTGCGTTCTCGCGGCGACGGAGAGCCTCGAGCTGGTCGTAGATCACCATCCCCTTCGGGTGCCAGAACGGTGAGCCCGGCGAGTGCTCGTCGAAGTGGAAGAGGTCGAGCTCGATACCGAGGCGACGATGATCGCGCCGCTTGGCCTCCTCGACGCGCTCGAGGTAGCCCTTCAGGTCTGCCTCGGAGTAGAAGGCCGTCCCGTAGATCCGCGTCAGCTGCGTCGAGTGCTCGTCGCCGCGCCAGTAGGCGCCGGCGAGGCCGGTGAGCTTGATCGCCTTGATCGGCCGCGAGTCCTGGAGGTGCGGCCCGCGGCAGAGGTCGGTGAAGTCGCCCTGCGTGTAGAGCGAGATGTCGCCCTCGGCGGTGTCGACGAGCTCGACCTTGTACTCCTCCCCGTCTTCCTGGAAGCGCTTGCGCGCCTCCTCGCGCGAGATCTCCTCCCGCTGCCACGCCCTTCCCTCCGCGAGCTCACGCCTGATCTCCGCCTCGATGCGGTCGAGCGCGTCCTCGCCGATCGGCTCCGGGAACTCGAAGTCGTAGTAGAAGCCGTTCTCGATCGGCGGCCCGATCGCGATCTTCACGCCCGGGTAGAGACGCCTGACCGCCTCGGCGAGGAGGTGCGCCGCCGAGTGGCGAAGGACGTAGAGCGCATCCGGGTCGTCCTTGTCCCGTGTGGTCAGGATCTGAATCTGCTGCCCCTCCTCGAGGGGCAGCCGCAGGTCCTGAACTCGGCCGTTCGACCGCACCAGCACCGCTTCCTCGGCGAGCCTCGGGCCGATTGCGGCAGCCGCATCGAGCCCCGTCGCGCCCTCGGGGAGTTCGAGTTCGGACGAATCGGGAAGAACGACCCGCATGGAAGAGACGGTACCGCAGCACCCCCGTGAAGACGATCGAAACGAAGAGGCCGAAGGGTCGCCGATTCCCGACCCGGAGGAAGAGGACACGACTGCGGAAGACGATCCGCAGGCGGACTGACGAAGGAGGATCCCATGGCGAAAGCCATTCGCGAGGTCATGACCTCGAATCCGTGCACGATCGACGCCGACAAGCCGGTCTCGGATGCCGCGAAGATGATGCGGGACGAGGACGTCGGTCTGGCGCCGATCGTCGAGGGAGATCGCCTCGTCGGCACGCTGACCGACCGCGACATCGCGACTCGCGTCGTCGCCGAGGGCCGAGATCCCGACTCGACGCCGGTCAAGGAGGTCGCCTCGACTGACATCGTCACCATCGATCCGGAGCAGGATCTGGACGAGGCGCTGAGATTGATGGCCGACCACCAGGTCCGTCGGCTCCCGGTTGTCGAGGAGGACGGCCGTGTCGTCGGCGTCGTCGCCCAGGCCGACGTCGCCCGCCAGGCCGACGACCGCAAGACCGGCGAGGTCGTCGAGCGCATCTCGCAGTAAGGCCGTGAACGGAGAACCCCCCGCGATGCGGGGGGTTCTCGGAACCGTTGACGATTTCGCTGTGAAGAGCTACGGCCAGATCGGGCCCGATCCGAGAAACCCGGACAGGGTGACGAGCGCCGCAGCGGCGATTGCTGCGCGAACGATCACCGGGACCTCCCTTCGACGAATCGATGACGGGACAGTCCCGGGCCCCGGGAACGCCTTAGTATACGAGGCCCCAGACCGTGCCGAGACGGAAGTCAACACATGTCGATGATCCTGTGGAGGTGGGCCGCAGGCTCAGAGATGCGCGCGAGCGCGCTGGCCTGAGCCAGCGCCAGCTCTCCTTCGAAGGCTGCTCGCCCGCCTATATCTCGCGGATCGAGGCCGGCGAGCGGATCCCGTCGCTCCAGCTCCTGCGCGAGATGGGCCGGCGTCTCGGCGTCAGCGAGGACTGGCTCGCGACCGGGCTCGACCGAGACCTTCTTGCGGAGGACCGGACGCTGCTCGACGCCGAGATCTCGCTTCGCTTCAGCGAGTTCGACACGGCCCAGCAGCTTTATTCCCAGGCACTCGACGCCGCAGCAACGAACAACGAGCGCGCGCGGTCGCTTGCAGGGCTCGGACAGATCGCATTCGAGCGGGGTGAGCCGCGCCGCGCCGTGCAGTACCTCGAACAGGCGCTGAGCTTGTCGGGGGCGGAGGCGAGCGACCAGCCCTCCCTCGCCGACACCCTCGGGCGCGCCTACGCGACGCTCGACGACGTCGAGCCCGCGATCCGCCTCTTCCGGCAGTCGCTCGACAGGGCCCGTGACCGGAAGAACACGCCGGAGGTCATTCGCTTCGGCGTCCTGCTCGCAAACGCCTACATCGACAGAGGCGAGTTCGAGGAAGCCGGCAGGGTCCTTACAGAGACGGTGGAGAAGGCCGCGAACGCGCGCGATCCCGTCTTTCGCGCCCGGATCTACTGGTCCCTCTCCCGCCTGCACACGATGCAGCGGGAGGTCGCTCCGGCAGCGCGATACGCTCGAAAGGCGCTCGAGCTCCTCGAGCTCACCGAGCACGCGAGTTATGCAGCGAGGGCACACCAGCTTCTAGCGCACGTGGAGCTCGACCGCGGCAACGCCGAGGACGCGCTCGAGATCCTCGATCGTGGGCTTCCGCTCGTCGAGCAAGGGGGAAACCGAGTCGAGAAGGCGCTATTCGAGCTCGAGAAGGCACGAGCCCTCGTCCGACTCGGCCGGGGCGCCGAAGCGGAGCGCCTCGCCCAGGAGAGCGCCGCGGTCCTCGAGGACGCGAGCCCAGTCGATGCGGGGCGCGGCCACACCGTCGTCGCGGAGGTCTACGAGCAGCTCGGAGACACCGCTCGGGCGATCGAGACGTACGCGCGGGCCGCTGAGCTGCTGTCGGTCAACCCGAATCGCTACGTCCTCGAGGTCTACGCGACGCTCGCCGACCTCCTCGAGGCCGAGGGCCGTAAGGACGAGGCCCTCGACGTGCTCAAGAAAGCGGTCACGGCGCAAGGTCGGGTCGGCCCGCCACAGCAGTAAACGCGCCCGCCCCGTAAGGGTTCCGCCCACGTTCCAGCTACTTGTGGTGTATGCGGCTGACGGCGCGGGTGGACGTCGCTCGTTTGAAATCAGTGTCGATAGCGGTCTTGAGCGGCATTGCGCTGGCGCTCACGGTCGTGGGAGCCGGGTCCGCCGGCGCGCAGCCGCCGAGCGACGAGCTCCGTGCGTTCCGACCGGAGGCGGACACGTACGTGAGCGCCGCCAGGCCGGAGGCGAACTTCGGGCGCGCCCACTCGCTCCGTGCGGACGGCGCGCCGAGGGAAACCGCCTTTCTCCGCTTCCGGCTCAGCAAGTTGAAGGGCTCGATCACGAGCGTCACGCTGCTCCTGCACGCCCAGACCAAGGCGCGGACGAGCTATCAGGTCAGGCGGGTCTACGAGGACAAGTGGCGCGAGCGCGGCCTGACCTTCGAGAATGCGCCGCGCCTGTCGCTCCGCTACGTGTCTTCGAAGCCGGTGCGGCGCGGGATCTGGAGCGCTGTCGACGTGACGTCGTTCGTCACTGACGACCCCGGGCGCGTAAGCCTGGCGGTAACGACACGGAGCGCGCTCGGGGTCGCGTTCGAGAGCCGTGAGTCCGACCAGGGCCCGAGGCTCGTGATCAGGACCGCCTAGCACGGGTCGAAGAAGAAGCAGCCGGCCTCGCCTCCGTAGAATCGGCGGGTGCGCCCCCGGCCGGCACGACTCGACCGGCTTCCCCCGCAGTACTTCACGGCCCTGCTTGCCCGGGTGGCGGGAGCGGCCCAGGAGCGCGGCGAGCCACTCGTGGATCTCGGGCGAGGCAATCCCGAGGTCGGGCCGCCGCCGCACGTGATCGAGCGGCTCGCGGAGGTCGCCGCGAAGCAGAGAGCCCACGGCTATCCCCCGTTTCGCGGCCTTCCCGAGTTGCGGACGGCAATCGCCGAACGCTACCGGGCCGTCTACGGCGTCGAGGTCGATCCGGAGCGAGAGGTCGCTGTCCTGCCGGGTACGAAGACGGCGCTCGTCGAGCTGGCGCTCGTGCTCGCCGAGCGCGGTAGCCGCGTGCTGCTCCCCGATCCTGGCTACCCCGACTATCCGTCGGGCGTTGCGCTGGCCGCGGCGCGGCTCGGCGCGCTCCGCCTCGATCCCGACGGCGGCTGGGCGCCGCGGTGGGACGAGGCACCGCGGGACGACGTCGCGGCCGTGTACCTCAACTACCCGTCCAATCCTTGTGCCGTGGCGGCGCCGCCGGGCGTCTTCGCCGACGCCGTCCGGTTCGCGGCGGAAACAGGGGCCGCCGTCATCCACGACTTCGCGTACGGCGATCTCGTCTTCGACGGGCGTCGTCCCGAGAGCTTTCTCGCCACCGAGCACGCCAAGGACGTCGGCGTCGAGATGTTCTCGATGTCGAAGAGCTATGGGATGGCGGGCTGGCGGCTCGGGTTCGTGGTCGGCAACGCGGAGATCGTGGAACGCATCGATCTGTTGCAGGACCATGCTCGGGCCGGGATCTTCGTCGCCGTGCAGGAGGCCGGGATCGCCGCGCTGACCGGCCCGCAGGAGTCGGTGGCGGCGCGGCGCGACACCTACGAGCGGCGGCGCGATCGCATGCTCGAGGCGCTCGCCGAGACTTCGGTGCCGCCACCCGTCTGCGAGGGAACCTTCTACCTCTGGATCCGGCTACCCGAGGGCATCACTCTGGAGCGACTGCTCGAGGAGCACCGGGTCGCGGTAGCGCCCGGCGAAGGTTTCGGGGCGTCCGGTGAGGGCTGGGCCCGACTCTCGCTGGCGATCACGGACGAGCAGCTCGAGCAGGGGCTCGAGCAACTCGTCCGCGCGCTTTCCTAGATCCCGAGCGCCGCGCGACAGGTGCCGCCGGCTGCTGCCCGGGCGGTGGCGACGATGCGGTCGGTCCCGGCTCGATTGCCGATTCGGCGATTAATCTCGAACGAGCCGCTCGGCGGTCGCGTAAGGCGCGCTCCGCGGAAGAAGACTGCGCCGTTGCGTTTGAGAACGACGTTCCACCGTCTCCCCGAGACGTTCTGGTCGACCTCGAACTCGACCTCGAGACGGCCGTCCTCGGGCTTCGCCTTCAGCTTCCAGCTCGCGCCGTTCGAGCACTTCCCGGTCTTGATCACCCCGGGGTTGTCCCTGGCGGGCGCGACCGAAGGAATCAGCGCCGCCACGAGCAGCGCAGTGAAGAGCATGAGCGTTCGCATTGAACCTCCTTTCGACTGACTCCACGCTACGGAGGGGCGGGCAAAGCCCGGGCAAAACGGCGTTAAGTGCTGTCCAAGCCTCGGGCAAGGCCGGCGAGCGTGTCCTTCATCACCTGCTCCGCGCTGTTTCCGAACCGGAAGTGGAAGGCGCCGAAGCCGGCGACGCCGATCCGTGCACGCTCGTCGACGTACTTCGCGCGCCAGCGATTGACCTGGGCGGGCGGCCAGCCGTTGACGTTCCCCCCGAGCCCGGCGGCGAGATGCCTGCCAGGCGTCATCCCCACGAGATAGCGCTCGGCGAGCTCCCGGCGGATCGAGCCGCCGCGGGCGAGCTCGCGCTGCTCCGCGGCGTACTGCTGCGCCACATCCTCCGAATTGCCGCCGAACGGCGGATACTCCTCGCCGACGAGGCCGAAGGTCGCGCTTGCCGCCGCGCGCCAGAACGCCCGGAGCTCGGCGTTCGCTCGCAGGCGCGTAATGTGAAGGCCCCGGCGCGAAGCCCAGACGAAGCCGATCCGGGGCCCGTCGCCGAACTCGCTTCGCCCGAAGTTGAGGCCATGGAGCACGCCGCGAGTGAACTCGCGCCACTGCCTGCCCTGGCCACCGCTCAGCTCGGTGACGAGCTCGTCGAGCTGCCACGCGTCGACGCGGACGCCTTCGGCCTCGGCGAGCCGCACCTCGTCTCGGAACCGTCGGCCGAGCTCCCGTCCCCACGCCACGCGCTCCGGCACGGGTCGGGCAAGCATCGCGCCTAGGGACGGCAGCCGCCCCGCGTACCGCGGCTCGTCGGCGCCCGCAACGCGCCGCCGGCTCCAGAACGACGTCGGCTTGATCGGGAACATCGGCGCGTAGCGGCCGCGGGTCAGCGCCTGGATCTGGCGACTGACCGGCGCGTTGACGCCGTAGCTGCCCGCATAGATGCGTGTCCCCGGCGGGGTTCTCGTCGCCTTGATCGCGCGAATCAGCTTCGGGGCGTCATCAGGCTCGAAGTACGCGAGGACGAGCAGCGGCGGCATCGGCTCGACTGTGCGAGCGACGTCCCTCCCCGCAGCTTGTGACCGATTCACCGACGTCCATCCTCTCAACGTCCAGAGGAGACGTCACATCACCTAACGCCGCCGATGCCGGCTTAGCCGGCGTCGGCCACATCGGCTTGCCGGTCGAAGCGATACCCGACGAAGTCGTCATGTGCCCGCGCAGCGGGCACGGACAGGCCTCGCCGGCCAGCTGGGGAAACCCCCGGTTTCCCCAGACCCCTTCCACCTGTCTGCGGTGCAGCCTCCGGCTGCATCGCAGACGATCCCTACGGGATGGGCGGAACTTGTCGGTGCGCAAACCAGGCTCTGGTGGAAGCCCTTGGCCTGTCCGTGGCATGAGCCCGGGCTCCGACGACCTCCGATCAGCGCCTCGACTCGGCGATCAGTAACCGGTCGATCCGGCCGGCGAGACGATCGAGGATTGCCTGCTGCAGAGCGTGAAGGTGGTCAGCGATCCATGGCTCTCCGCGTCAACGGTTGGCGCGAAATCTTGCCGACCTACCGCGTCTTCACGGACACGGTTTGCGCACCCCACGCCGGCCTTCTTGACGGAGCGCAGATCAAGCCATAGGCCAAGACAACACCCTCGCGCAGGCGCTGGGCGGCACCGTGCCGCCCAGCGGGTGGCCCTGTCTTCTACGGCGCCGGTGTGGTGACCGTAATCGGCCTCACGCCGGTGTCGAGTTCCCCGGCCGGCAAGCAGTTCTTCCCGATCACGGTCCCAAGGCCGTCGCAGTGCTGGGCACTGAGCACCCATATGACCTGAAGCGTGTGGTCGCCAACGCTCAGCGGCTGCAGCCTCGGCATGATCGCCGCCATAGGGAACGGCGGGTTGCCGGGCATGAGCTGGTCGAGGGTTATGTCGGTGCGCAAAGCCTCAGCTGACGAGAAGAGGTAGGTCTTCTGTTGAGATGTGCCGCCATCGATGACGACCTTCACCGAGAACTTCGCGACGAAGTCCTCGATTGGCAGCGGACGCAACGGCACATAGCCCTCGGGGTAGACGCTGTCCACACCGTCGTCCGTGTACCAGAACCCAAAGATGCGCCAGTGCTCCCCGGCGCTGATCACCGTGCAGATGCGAGTGCGGAACTGCTCGGGGACGCCAAACAGCGCATTCAGGTCCACACCGGAGGGGATGATGCAATGGTTGGCATCCTGGTGACCAGGCGGATCGACCCGACCCGCGGACGCTCCGCCGGCACCGACTACCAGCCATGCTGCGACGACGGCGGCCAGCGCGACGAGCGCCCGGCGGCCAACGGCTCGACAAGACATGAAGCCTCCTTTGCGTCCGCTGCCCGTGCCGACCACGAAGAAGCCGACACGAACCACAACAAAAGGGCGGAGGCCAAGCGGTCGAACGCGTCTGCCAGCGACGAGTAAGGCTGGTCAGCGACCGTCCAAGCACCACTGCATACCCGCTCGGGTGCAGCGACAACAGGGTCTACCCGGATCTTGTCGGCGATCGCCCGCCAGCCGGTGCGCGCGGGCGCGGCCGTTCGGGCGGCCGGTGATCGGCCTGCTCCGAATTCACCAGCCTCACCGCCGATGCAGCCAACAGCCGAGACCGCCGCAACGCAAGCATTCCCTGCGATAGTGCCCGCATTGCCGGCGTCAACGGCCGCAAGGAGGGTTTGTGCACCGTTCAGAAAAGCGGGCGGAACTTGGCAGTGCGCAAACCAAGCGACTGTCACCGGCCCGCCGATCAGCGTCGGCTGAAGCTGTGCACGATCGTGCTGTGCCTGGGCCGGCCTCAAAGGCCGGCCCAGGCCGTACGGGCTTACGCGTCGAAGTGGTGGCAGGCCCTGTAGCCGAACGGCAGAAGCTCCCATTCCTCGAGGTTGTCCTGAGGGCATGTCTGGCCGGCGTAAAGGTCGGCGCGTTGCAGGCTTTCGATGCCGGCAAAACTCCCGTCCGGGTTGAATACTCGCAGGACGATGCTCGCTGCGCTCGTGTCGCCGTTGATCATGTCGAGCACAGACGGCTTCCCCGGAGGTGCGCAGTGGAAGTAGCCCACGATCAGTATTTGCGGGTTGCAGTCCCATTCCGCTGCTTGGGCCCGCTGCATGTCTGTCAGGCCCGCATTGCCGCCGCCGAGCGCGCCGCCTGCTAGGGCGGTCGCCGCAAGCATCAGCGCCGCGATGATCGAGACCCGAAAGGTCATCGTTGCTCCTCTCCCTTCATTTCGTCGCCACCGGCCCGTCCAAGAGCCGCAGAGGAACCGTTGGCAACCTTCCCGACCGCGAGTTTGCCACGGTCGGGATGAGAAGACAAGGATCAGGGCAGCTCGGAGGAGCGTTTTGCCCCACGTGCTCACACGACGCCGGACGTGGCCCCGTCCGGGCCTGCTGTCAGCGAACTGTCAGCGGACTGTGAGATCGACGGAGCATGCTTCGGGGTCGTGAACGCGCGGCCGGAGCAGGTCAGATGGGAAGAGTCCTTTGAATCCTCGCGACGACCTGTGACGTCTGGGCGGCGAAAACGCGTCTGTATTGATGAGACGGCTCCCGCGCGGAGCTCGTCCCCCGCCATAGTGGCTCCTCCGCTGGCTCCGACAATCTGAGCGACAAGACTGGCCGCCCCACGTGTCCGCCCTCGAGACGCGCCTCGACGCCCTCCGCGAGCAAGACGCCGAGCTCGCCCAGCAACTCGCCGCAGAGGTCGCCACGGCGCCCGACAGCGCCGACCTCGAAGCCGTCGCCGACCGGCTCGAGCGCACGATCGCCGAGGCCGACCCAAAGCAGGCGAAAGCCCTCCTCCGACTGCTGATCAAAGATCTCCGCGTGAACGACAGGTCGGAGATCCTGCCGACCTACCGCGTCGTCACGCCCGAGGTTTGCGCACTGCCAAGTTCAGTGGGCGGTACTGGGATCGAACCAGTGACCTCCGGCTTGTCGAGCCGGCGCTCTCCCAGCTGAGCTAACCGCCCGCGGTCGGCGGATTGTAGCGGTGACTTTCGCGTGCCCTGAAGCGGCGTACGACGACGCGGCGTTGGCTATAAGCGCGTGGCGATGTCCGATCTTCGAACCCGCTCGAGGCCGGCACCGAGGCGCCGCATTGCCGTTCAGCCGGAACCGGGCCGGGGGACCGTAACGGAGAAGTCCTCGTCGGGAGGATGTCGTTGTAGAGCGCCATCTGATCTTCAACGCCTCGCCGGAGGTTCTTCAGGCTCTCGCGGACGACGTCGGGGCTGAGGGCGAGTCACCACCCTGGGACTACGCCGCGGAGCTTCTCGCCGACCGACTGATCGATACCAACTTCGGGCTGACGCCGCGCGGTCGCCGCGCACTTGCAGCGACGGACGCCGCGCGATGACGACGCCGACGAGGCAGAGTGCCCCGCCGAGGAACGCGAGAGCCGCGGGACTCTCGCCGAGCATGGCCCAGCCGAGGAGGATCGCAATCGGCGGGACGAGGTAGGTCGTGGCCCCCATCCGGCCGGCCGTCGTCCTCGAGAGCGCGTAGGCCCACGTCGTGAACGCCACGGCCGTCGGGAAGGCGCCGAGGTACACCATCCAGACGATTGAGCTTGTGTCCGCGCGCCCGACCTCGTCGAAAAGCTGCGGCGCGAAGGGGAGGCAGACGACCATGCCGATCAGGCAGGCGAGCCAGGTGATGTGCAGCGCCGATGCGCGGGAGAGCAAGGGCTTCTGCGCGATCACGCCGCCCGCGTACAAGGCCGCGGCGACGACGCAGAGGACGCTCCCCCACCCCGCTGCGACACCGCGTTCGGCGGTCGCGACGCCGATGACGATCGCACCGGCAAAGGCGATCGACACGCCGACGAGCAGCGTTCTCGGAAAGCCCTCGCCGAGGAGCAGCCCGGCGAGTAGCGCGATCAGGAGCGGGCCGACGTTGACGAGCATCGCCGCGGTGCCGGCGTCGACCCGTTGCTCCGCCTCGTTCAGGACCGGGTTGTAGAGCCCGAACCAAAGCACGCCGCAGGTGAGGAGAAGCGGAAGCTCGGACCGACCCGGCCAGCGCCCCCCGCGGCTCAACGCAAGGGCTCCGAGCAGGACGCTCCCCACCGCGAGGCGTCCGAGGCTCAGCGCCCCGGGTGAGAGGTCCTCGCCCGCCGCCCGGATGCGACGAAGGCCGACGCCCAGAGCAGCACGGTGACAAGAGCGGCGAGAAGAGCCACGTCTAAGAGAAACGAACGACAGAGGGCGCTCTGTGAGTTCCTGCTACGGGCGCTCGCCCGAGAGGGGGAGGGGCCCCGACCCGTTGCTTGGGCATCAGGTCGGAACCCCTGTGGAGAGAGGCGTTGCGGCCACGCCTCTGGCCTCCCCTGCCACACTTGCGTTCTCACACTCCCGTGTCCTGACTCACATGGGTCATTTGTGATCGATGACGCCAACAACATCGAGGAGCTACGTCGGATCGCACCTGACCTCGCGCCGTCGATCGTCAAGCTGCGAGTCCCGGTGTACGTACTCGACCGCACCGGAACCGTCCGGTGGATGAACGCCGCCGCCATCGGCCACTTCGGCGATCTTCGCGGCCGGGCGCTTAGAGACGTCATCGCGCCCGAGTATCTGACGCTCGCCCGGCAGGAGTTCGCCGCAAAGGTGATCGGAGCAGTCGAGGCGACGGAGGCGCGGGCCGTCGTTCGGAGTGCAACAGGGGAGAGCATCGCTGTCGACATCAGCTCGACACAGCTCGTCAAGGGGAATTCGATCGTGGGCGTGTTCGGCCTGGCCGATCCTGCCGCGGAGCCGCTCGAGGCAGTGACACACACGCCTCACCTCACGCCGCGTCAGCTGGACGTTCTCCGGCACCTCGCTGCCGGCCACTCGACGGACCGCATCGCGCGGGCGCTCGGAATCGCGACCGAGACCGTGCGGAATCACGTCCGCGCGATCCTGGACAAGCTGGAGGCCCACACCCGTCTGGAGGCCGTCATCCGGGCCCATGAGCTCGGCTTGATCTAGGAGGGTTTGGCGAAATACAGTCTGTGCCGCAGGGCCGTGCTGCTCGCCCCGAGGACGGCGTCCTCAGTCGTGCCCGTATCTACTGATACGGGCACTCCCTGCGTCCTTGCCTCGGAACGACCATCGCACCCCTGCGACGAGCGGCATTCCGTCAAACCCTCCTAGGCCAGGATCGTCAGAAGATCTCCGGGCACCAGGGGTAGCGATCGGTGCGGAAGAGCGCGTCGGCGCGATCCAGCGCGCCGTCCGAGAGCTCCTCGATCCTTCCGGCGCGGGCGAGCTCCCCGAAGCTGAACCCGCCGAGGTAAGCCGAGCCGATCGCGGAGACGTCCAGCCTGAGCTCCGGCTCGCCGTTGCTGCAGGCCGCGCCGCCCGCTCCGACCTCCCAGGTGCCCTCGTTCCAGGGGCAGAACTCGTCCGAGAGCTCGAAGACGACCGGCTCGCCGCGCTTGTAGGTTCGCGCGTTCAGCGCGGTCTCGACGTCGACGAGCCTGACCCAGAGCCCGTCGCGATGGTCGAAGGTGAGCCGCCGCGGTTCGCGTAGCAGCAGGAAGAGCTCGTGGTCGAGCGGGATCAAGCCCGCGCGGACTCGGTCCATCCAGTCGATCGAGAGCAGGAAACGCCAAATCTCGCGGGTCGCCTCGGGTGAGTCGCCCATGGCCTCGATCACGCTCGTGTAGCCGGTCGGAATCCCGCGCTCCGCCGAGAAGTGGAGCCGGTAGAGCGCGTAGCCCGCTGGCCGACCGTCCAGCTCCAGCAGTACCCGAACCATCTCGCCGCCGCCGCCGCGCCGCCACTCCGGGTCGGCGAGGCGCCTCGTCCGCCACCAATCGGGCGTGCGGACGAACATCCCGGGATGCTGGGCCGCCGCCCGCCGCTGGATCTGCGAGAACGGCTCGAGCGCCTCCTCGGCGTCGACGACGCGCAGCAGCCCTGCCGGCTCGAACTCCCGATAGAACGCGGCGCGGTCGTGCCGGAGCTGGATGTTGCCGGTGAACGACGCGACGCCGTAGCCGTAGCGGCCGTAGAGCGAGTCCTCGGACGCCCAGAGGTACGCCATGGGCTCGCCGCGCTCGTGGATGTCGTCGAGCTGGGCGCGCATGAGCGAATGGAGGATCCCGCGGCGGCGGTGCGTCGGGAGCACGCCGACGAGAGTCACTCCCGCCGCACGGATGAACCCACCGGGAATGCTGGTCTCGAGCGGGAAGACGCTGGCGCTCCCCACGAGGGCGCCGCCGTCGAACGCGGCGTGGGCTCGATCGTGCGGAATGAGCAGTCCGACCGCCTCGGCGAAATCGGCGCTGGGAGGCCCCCCGAAGTAGTGGAAGATCGGCCCGATCACGCCGGGAAACTCCTCCGCTCGCGCGGGGCGGATCTCGACTGTCAACCGACCACCGGCCCGAACCTACGACGTGTCGACCGGTCATTGCAGACGGCCGCCCGGGCAAAGCCCGGACGGCCTGAAGATGACACCGCAAGCGGTGTCATAGACGCTCCAACGGCGCGTAGTCGAGCACGAGCCTGCGGTCGACGTCCTCTCCGGCGAAGCGGACGCTGACGACCCCGCCCGGCTCGACCGCCGTGACGATGCCTTCGCCCAGCGTCTGATGGCGGACGGTGTCGCCCGTCGAGAGCTGCGGCGTGTCGCCGCGCGGCTGGATCCTCGCGGTCGGCGAGCCGTAGCCCGACCACGAGGTAGGCCGAAGCCGCTCGCGGTGAAGCTCCTCCTGCGGCAGCTCCTCGAGGAAGCGTGAAGGGAGGTTGTAGTTCCGGTTGCCGTACAGCGCCCGCGCCGAGGCGTGCGTCAGCGTCAGCTGCTCCTTCGCGCGCGTCATGCCGACATAGGCGAGGCGACGCTCCTCCTCGAGCTCGTTCTGCTCGATCGACCGCGAGTGCGGGAAGACGCCTTCCTCCATGCCGATCATGAACACGGCGCGGAACTCCAGCCCCTTGGCGTTGTGGAGCGTCATCAGCGTGACGAGGCTCTGCTGGTCGCGCAGCGCGTCCTGGTCGGAGAAAAGCGAGATCTCTTGGAGGAAGGTCGAGAGGTTGGGATCGGCGGCAGTCTCCTGATATTCGCGGGCGACGCCGACCAGCTCCTGAAGGTTCTCGATCCGCCCCTGCGACTCGATCGTGCGCTCGGCTTCGAGCGCGGCGAGGTAGCCGCTGCGATCGAGCGTGCGCTCGACGAGCTCGTCGACGGCGAGCTCCAGCGCGCCGGCCTGAAGCGACTGGAGCAGCGTCCGGAGCGCGTTGACCGCTCGAGCCTGCGCGGGTCCGAGCCCCGCCTCCTCGGGGAACTCGAGCGCCTCCCAGAGTGACAGCCCGTGCCCGTCGGCGTAGGTCTGGAGCCGTGCGAGCGACGCGTCGCCGATACCGCGTCGGGGACGGTTTGCGATCCGCTGGAGGCTGACGGCGTCGAACGGGTTGTCGATCACCTGGAGGTACGCGATCAGGTCCTTGACCTCGGCCCGCTCGTAGAAGCGAGGCCCGCCGATCACCTGATACGGGATCTCCTGTCGGACGAGGATGTCCTCCAGCACCCGGGACTGGGCGTTCGTCCGGTAGAAGACGGCGATCTCGCTGCCGTTCACGCCCTCCTCGACGAGGCCGGCGATCTCGGAGGCGACGAAGCGCGCCTCCGCGTGCTCGTCCTCGACCTCGAGGACGCGGACGGGGTCGCCGTCGCCGAGGTCGGACCAGAGGTTCTTCGGCTTCCGCTCGCTGTTGTGTGCGATGACCGCGTTCGCCGCACGGAGGATCGTGTTGGCCGAGCGGTAGTTCTGCTCCAGCGGGATCGTGGTCGTGTCGCCGAAATCGCGCTCGAACTCGAGGATGTTGCGGATGTCGGCGCCGCGGAAGGCATAGATGGAGTTATGGGTGACAAGCCCGTCGGCGATGAAGTTGTGGGTTCGGGCGACGTCAAGGTCGTACACAGGGTCCTCGAGCACGACCTGCTCAACCCGCTCGACCGTGTCGAAGCCGCCCGTCTCGTCGACCATCACCATTCCGGGACGCACCGAGGCCGCCGGCATGAAGGGGAGAGAATTGCTGCCCTTCCCGTTTGATCCGTTCCGTCCAGCCAGGCGGGCCGTGAAGCGAACCGAGACGTCAAGGACGTCCTCGATCCGCTCAACGGACTCGATCAGCTCGGCGAAGTCTGCATGTGCGGTCTCGAAGCGCCAGCCGGCCGAGCCCTTGTAGGCGGGGCGGAGGTTCAGACCGAGCCGCTGGAGCGCTTGGCGCCCCTCCTCGTCGTAGCCGAACAGCGCGATTCGATGCATGGGGCTAGCGCCTCGCGCATCGCCGCAGAGGCACACGTTCAAGCTTCTGCGTACACGCTTCCCTGTCGTGGTCGTGGCGGCGCCGAAGTGGGGATGGTCGAAACTCAACCCCTGTTCTCGAAGGAGCCTTCGTCCAGCTGTCTCTGTGTC
>JBOHAU010000021.1:0-5124 GCA_050698015.1 Gaiellaceae bacterium | reverse complement strand
CCGATCCGCAGGTGAAGTCGATTCTCTTCAACATCTTCGGCGGCATCACCCGCTGCGACGAGGTCGCCCGCGGGATCCTCCAGGCGCTCGGTCAGCTGACGATCCACGAGCCGATCGTCGTCCGGCTGGACGGCACGAACGCCGAGGAGGGTCGTACGCTGCTCCAGGAAGCGGCGCCCGCGAACCTCCACGTCGAGCCGACGATGCTCGAGGCCGCGAAGCGGGCAGTGGAGCTCGCAGCATGAGCTGGTCGGATCGGGCACAGCTGTACCGGGACAGCCCGGCGCACCGCGAGGGCGAGGATCTCGACCTCGTGGTGGAGTGGTCTGCAGGCGCGGAGACGGCGCTCGACGTCGCTACAGGCGGTGGGCATGTGGCGCGACGGCTCCGCGAGGCGGGGATCAACGTCGTGACTGTCGACCCGGCGCCGGGGATGCAGCCCGATGTCATCAGTCGCGGCGAAGACCTGCCCTTCGCAGACGGGAGCTACGACGTCGTGGCTTGTCGTGTCGCCGCTCACCACTTCGGTGATGTCGAGAAGGCCGTGTCCGAAATGGCTCGAGTGAGCCGCGACCGTGTCATCGTCGTCGACAACCTGTTCCTCGACGATCAGGCCGAGGAAGCCGACCGCGTCCGCGACCCGACGCACGTTCAGAACTACACCGAGAAAGAATGGCGTGAGCTCTTCAAGGCTGCCGGTCTGCGGATCGAGGAGGTGCGGCGCCTTGTGAAGCGGATCGAGGTCGAGCCTTCGCTCGAGCGCGCCGGCACACCGGACGCCGATGCCGAGAGGTTCCGCGAGCTGCTCGCCGATCGCATCGAGGACGGCTGGATCACGCTCGACCGGATCGCAATCTTGGGAAGATGTAGCTAGGAGCCGTAGGCTGGCGATCATCGTCGACAACGAGACTCGGCTCGTCGTCCAGGGCCTGACGGGCCGCGAGGGCTCGTTCCACGGCGTCCGCAACCGCAACTACGGCACGGAGGTCGTCGCCGGGGTCACGCCGGGCAAGGGTGGGCAGGACGTCGAGGGGATCCCGATCTTCGACACCGTCGCGGAGGCGGTCGACGAGGTCGACGCGAACACGACGATGGTGTTCGTCCCGGCGCGGTTCGCGACCGACGCGATCTACGAGGCGGTCGACGCCGGGATCGAGACCGTGATCTGCATCGCGGAGGGACTGGCGGCCCACGACATGCTGCGCGTCTACAACTACATCCGCCCGAAGGGGATCACGATGCTGGGGCCGAACTGCCCCGGCGCTCTCTCGCCCGGCAAGGCCAACGTCGGGATCATCCCCGCCGAGATCTTTCGGGAGGGCCGGATCGGGCTCGTCAGCCGCTCGGGAACGCTCACCTACCAGATCGGCCACGAGTTGACCCAGCTCGGGCTCGGGAACTCGACGATCGTCGGGATCGGCGGCGATCCGGTGGTCGGATCGTCGTTCATCGACGTCCTCGATCGCTTCGAGGCCGACGAGGAGACCGAGGTCGTCGTCATCGTCGGCGAGATCGGCGGCGCGGAGGAGGAGAAGGCCGCGGGCTTCATCGAGGCCGAGATGTCGAAGCCGGTCGTCGCGTACATCGCCGGCTTCACTGCGCCGCCGGGCAAGACGATGGGCCACGCCGGCGCAATCATCTCGGGGACGTCCGGCACCGCGCAGGCGAAAAAGGAAGCGCTCGAAGCGCACGGCGTGCGCGTGGGGACGACGCCCACCGAGGTCGCCGAGCTCGCCGCCGAGACCGTCGGCGCGCGCGCCTGAGCCTCACCGGCCGACTCGCTTCGTAGACTCGCCCCGTGGAGACGATCTCACTTGCTCGCGGCGTCCCGGCCCCGGAGTGCATCCCGGTCGAGGAGCTCGCCGAGTGCGCTCGCGCCGCGATCCTGAACGACGGCGCGACGGCACTCTCCTACGGGCCGGCGGGAGGGTACGCGCCGCTGCGTGGGTGGATCGCCGAGCGCCACGGCGTCGACCCGTCCAGGGTCGTGCTCACGAACGGGTCGCTGCAGGGGTTCGTCTTCCTCGCGGAGCTCCTCGCCCGCGGCGGCGCGCGCGTGCTGGTCGAGGCGCCGACCTACGACCGGCCGCTGAAGATCCTCGACTCGCTGGGCGCCGAAGTCGTGGCGGTGCCGCAGAACGACGAGGGGATCGACGTCGACGCCCTCGCGGACGCGCTGCGGAGCGGCGACAGCCCCGCGTTCCTCTATGTGATCCCGACCTTCCAGAATCCGAGCGGGCGCACACTCGGAGCCGAGGGCCGTCGCCGGCTGGTCGAGCTCGCCGCCGAGCACGACCTCCTCGTGCTCGAGGACGACCCGTACGGGCTCGTCCGCTTCGAGGGCGTCGCGCTGCCCACGCTCCACGAGCTCGAGGGCGGCGAGCGGGTGATCTACTCCTCGTCGTTCTCCAAGATCGTCGCCCCCGGCGTCCGGGTCGGGTACCTCGTCCTGCCGGAGGCGCTCGCCGGCCGCGTGGAGGCGCTCGCGACCTCCACGTACATCTCGCCCGCGCTCATGTCCGAGGCGACGGTCCACGAGTTCCTGCGCCGCGGCGCGCTCGAGCGCAACCTCCAGCTCGTTCGCTCGCTACTGAAGGCGCGGCGCGACGCGCTGCTCCACGCATTGGACGAGCAACTTGCCGGAACCGGCGCACGCTGGAACCGTCCGGAAGGCGGCTACTTCCTGTGGCTGGAGCTTCCCGACGGGGTCGACGCCGGCTCGCTGCTGGCCGACGCCGAGCGGATCGGCGTGACCTTCATTCCAGGCCCGGACTTCTTCCCCCGCGGCGGCGGAGGACGATCCTCGGCGCGGCTCGCCTTCAGCTTCGCGTCACCGGCTCAGCTAGCCGACGCCGTCGCCCGGCTCGCGCCGCTGTTGTCCTCGGCGGCGTCGGTAGATCTGCGACAGCAGCATGCCGCCTAGCAGGCCGAGCGCGAACACGAAGACGATCTCCCAGATCAGCGACACCGTCGCGGTGAAAAGGACGAAGTCGATCTCGATCCGGTCGTCGTTCCTGACGATGAACGCGAGCACGTAGATCGCCAGCAGGAAGAGGCCGACGATGACGGCCCAGAGTCGGCCCTGCCATTCGTCGGCCCCTAATCGGCGGAACACGTGAGGAGTCTAGGCTGCCTGGGAGGCTGGTCGGGGGACGAGCCGAGGCTGCTGCGGCGGCTGCAGGCTACGAGGCTTTGCGGGTCTGAACGTTGGACAGGGGGAGTCCAGGGGGAGGGCGCAAAGCCCCGCCCTGCGGAAATAGCAATCGCTGCAGCTTGCCTCGGCTCGTTTGCTCATGATCGAACTTGACCTCCAAAGGTGCCGCCTCTTCTGGGGCGGCATCTTGCGACCTTTGGCACCTGGGCGCAAGGGGTCGGTTTACAAAAACGACGCAATTTCCGGTCAAAAGAAACTGCTGGAAATTACTGTTTTCTAACTGCTTTCGCGCGCAGTTGCCAGGACCTGCAACGCCTGTTGATAGCTGTCCACAGGCACGACGCGGAGGTCATCCGCATACCGCCGTGCTTCGGCGGCGTTATCCCCAGGCACGAGGAACAGATCCATGTCCGCCTCGCGCGCGCCGATCGTTTTCTGCTTGATGCCGCCGACTGGACGGACCGATCCATCGAGGCCGATCTCGCCCGTGGCCGCGACGCGCCGCCCACGATCGACGTCTCGGCCGAGCTCCTCGGCGAGGTCGAGCGCGAATGCGAGGCCGGCCGAGGGGCCGCCGACCTGACCGAGGTCGAACTTCACGGGGAACGGGAGCGTGATCTTCGGCTCGGCGAGCTCGATGCCCAGGAAGGGAATCAGGGGATTTGACGGGTTCGGCACGGTGCGGATCTTTACTTCCCGCTCTCGACCACGCCGCCGCACGCGAAGCGCGATCGTCTCGCCCGGCTCGTGCTCGCCGAGGATTCGCGTCAGGTCGTCGGGCACAGTCACCGGCCTGCCGTCGATCGAGACGATCACGTCTCCAGCTCGAAGCTTCCCTCTCGCCGGATATCCACGCAGCGTCTGAGCGACACGGCCGCCCATGGGCTCGATCCGCACCGGGAAACCAAGCGCCTTCAGCGCGACCGCTGCCGCGTACCGCTGGCTGCGCTGCATCTGGCGCAGCTCGGCGCGGCGTCGTACTTTCTCGTCCACGCCGGTGGGGTTGAACACCTTGTTCGGGACGAGTGTCGATCCCTCCTGGAGGCTGGGAAAGAGCTCCTCCAGCAGGCTCGCCTTGCGGACGTCGACGGCCACGTAGTAGATGCCCCCGGCGTCGGTGTTGGGCCTCTCGCCCCTCACACCGACGAGCGGATCGAGCGCCCGCGGCTCGTCCGGCAGCAGGATGTACTGGTCCGACGGGGCGACGTAGAGAATCGTCGCGACGACGAGCAGCAGTGCTCCTCCCAGGAGGGCGACTGTCGGCCACGAGATCCGCCTCACAGAAGACCGCGCGTCAGGCCGCCGTCGACTGCGATCGTCGTGCCGGTGACGTACGACGCGCGGTCCGACGCGAGGAAGCACACAACCTCGGCCACCTCCTCGGGGCGGCCGAAGCGGCGGAGCGGGATCGGCAGGAGATCGGACTCGGTCGGGCCGTCGGGGTAGACCTCCTCCAGGCGCTCGGTGTCGATCCGGCCCGGGGCGATCGAGTTGACCGTGATCCCGTCGGGCCCGACCTCTCTTGACAGGGACTTGGCCCACCCGATCACTCCCGGGCGGACGGCGTTCGAGAGCGCCAGGTTGTCGATCGGCTCTCGCACCGAGCTGGAGGTGATGTTCACGACCCGGCCGTGGCCACTGTTGCGGAGGTGCGGGAGGCAGAGGTTCGTCAGGGCGACCGCAGAGTGGAGCAGAAGGTCGACGGCGTCCTGCAGCGATTCGTGCGTGATCTCGACCGCCTTCGTCCTCGGCGGCCCGCCGCCGTTGTTGACGAGGACGTCGATGCCGCCGAACGCCTCGAGCGTCTTCTCGACGAGGCGCTTCAGATCCTTCGGATTCGTCAGGTCGCCGCGGACGGCGAGCGCCCCGAGCCGCTCCGCATGGCGTCCGACCTCGTCGCGGCGGCGCGCGAACATGGCGACGTTCGCTCCCTCGGTGCTCAGCGCCTCTGCCGTCGCGAGGCCCATTCC
>JBOHAU010000020.1:0-7247 GCA_050698015.1 Gaiellaceae bacterium | reverse complement strand
CCACCTCGGCCACCTCCTCAGGACGCCCGAAGCGGCGCAGCGGGATCGGCTGGAGGTCGGCCTCGGTCGGCCCGTCGGGATAGACCTCTGCCAGCCGCTCCGTGTCGATCCGGCCGGGTGCGATCGAGTTGACGGTGATGCCGTCGGGACCGACCTCTCTGGACAAGGTCTTGGCCCAGCCGATCACGCCGGGACGAATCGCGTTCGAAAGCGCCAGGTTGTCGATCGGCTCGCGCACCGAGCTGGAGGTGATGCTGACGACTCGGCCGTGGCCGCTCTTGCGGAGGTGAGGGAGGCAGAGGTTCGTCAGGGCAACCACGGAGTGGAGCAGCAGGTCGACGGCGTCCTGGAGCGACTCGTGGCTGATCTCGACTGCCTTCGTCCTCGGCGGGCCGCCCCCGTTGTTGACGAGGACGTCGATGCCGCCGAAGGCCTGCAGCGTCCGCTCGACGACGCGGTCGAGGTCACGTGGATCGGTGAGATCGCCGCGAACCGCGAGGGCGCCCAGCTGCTCTGCCTCACGCTCGAGCAGGTCTCGGCGGCGCGCCAACATCGTCACGTTCGCTCCTTCGGCCGCAAGCGCGCGGGCGATCGCCAGCCCGATGCCGGACGAAGCGCCGCAGACGATCGCCGTTCGGCCGCTGAGGCCCAGGTCCATCCCGGTCAGCTGGTGAGGACGCCGACGACGTCGCGAACGGCGTCGGCGGACTCCTTCAAGAGCCGCTGCTCGTCCTCCGTGAGCTCGAGCTCGAGGATCTCCTCGATCCCAGCGGCGCCGAGCCTGACGGGAACGCCCATGTAGAGGCCCTCGATGCCGTACTCGCCCTCGAGGTACGCGGTGCAGGGAAGGACGCGCTTCTCGTCGAGCATGATCGAGTCGACCATCTGCGCAGCCGCCGCGCCGGGCGCGTACCACGCCGAAGTTCCGAGCAGCTTGACGAGCTCGCCGCCGCCCCCCGCGGTTCGGGCGACGAGCTCCGCGATCCGGTCGTCGGTGAGGAGCCTGCGCAGCGGGACGCCGCCGACTGTCGTCGCCGAGACGACCGAGACCATCTGGTCGCCGTGCCCGCCGAGCACCATCGCGGTCACGTCCTTGACGGACGAGCTGGTCTCCCAGGCGATGAACGTCGAGAACCGAGCGGTGTCGAGGATCCCGGCCATCCCGAACACGCGCTGCTTCGGCCAGCCGGACACGTTCTTCGCGACGTGGCACATCGCGTCGAGGGGGTTGGAGACGACGATCAGGATCGCGTCCTGCGACTGGGCCGTCACTTGCTCGGTCACCGAGCCGACGATCTTCTCGTTCGTCGAGACGAGGTCGTCTCGGCTCATGTCGCCCGTCCGCGGCACGCCCGCCGTGATCACGACGACGTCCGACCCCGCCGTGATGTCGTACTCCGTGGAGCCGCTCACCCGCGGCTCGTAACCGAGAACCGCGCCGGCCTGGTTGATGTCCAGCGCCTTCCCCGCCGCGAGGCCTTCCTTGATGTCCACGAGCGCGACGTCGCAGTAGTCGCGCCGCGCGAGCTCCTGGGCGCAGGTCGCTCCGACGTTCCCGGCGCCGACCACCGTCACCTTGCGCCGGCCCTTCGCAGGCGTGAACTCGTGCCTTCCGACGTCCATCAAACTCTGACTCCCAGCTTGTCGATGATCGCGTCCGCGACCTCGCTCGTTCCGACCGCCGTCGGGTCGTCGCGGCTCGGCTTCATGTCGTACGTGACGTTCTCGCCTTCGCGGATCACCTCGGCGATCGCCTGCTCGAGCCGGTCCGCGGCATCGATCTCCTCCAGGTAGCGGAGCATCATGACGCCGGAGAGCATCTGCGCCATCGGATTGACCTTGTTCTGGCCCGCGTACTTGGGCGCCGAGCCATGCGTGGGCTCGAAGATCGCCGTGCCCTCGCCGAAGTTGGCGCCGGGCGCCATCCCGAGCCCGCCGATCATCCCGGCGCACAGGTCGGAGACGATGTCGCCGTAGAGGTTCGGGCAGACGAGCACGTCGTACTCCTCCGGCCGCTGGACGAGCTGCATGCACATGTTGTCCACGATCCGGTCGTCGAACTCGACGTCGGTGTTCTCCTCGGCGACCTCGCGCGCGACGCGCAGGTAAAGGCCGTCGGTGAACTTCATGATGTTCGCCTTGTGCACGGCCGTGACCTTGCGGCGGCCGTTGCGGCGTGCGAAGTCGAAGGCGAAGTCGACGATTTGTCGCGAGCCGGTCACCGACAGCGGCTTGATCGAGATGCCGGCATCCTCGTGGCGGAGCTTGCCGCCGTGACCGCCGATCCAGTCGATCAGCTCGCGGGCGTCGTCGGTTCCCTCCTCGTACTCGATTCCCGCGTAGAGATCCTCGGTGTTCTCGCGGATCACGACGAGATCGACGTCGTCGAAGCGTGACCGGACTCCCGTGTAGCTCTTGCACGGGCGCACCTGCGCATAGAGGTCGAGCGCCTTGCGCAGCGTCACGTTGACGGAGCGGAAGCCGCCTCCGATCGGTGTCGTGATCGGGCCCTTGAGCGCCACGCCGTTCGTGCGAATCGAGTCGAGAACGTGGTCGGGAAGCGGATTGCCGCCGTGCTCGTCCATGACGTCGGCGCCGGCCTGTTGGGCGTCCCAGTCGAACTCGACGCCGGTCGCCTCGAGGACGCGCCGGGTCGCCTCGGTCAGCTCGGGGCCCGTGCCGTCCCCGGGGATCAGCGTGACTCTGTAGGCCATACCGGCGGCGACTCTATCGATTCGACCGGTAGATTCCGCGCCGATGAACGACTTCAAGCCGGGCCTCGAGGGCATCGTCGCTGTCGAGACTGAGATCGCGGAGCCCGATCGGGAAGGCGGTCAGCTCCGGTATCGCGGCGTGGACATCGAGGAGCTCGTCGGCAACGTCCCGTACGAGAACGTGTGGGGCCTGCTCGTCGACAACGACCTCTCCTCGAAGATGCCCGACCCTGAGCCGTACGAGCCGGCGGGGCTCACCGGCAACGCCCCGGCTGACCTCCAGGCCGAGACTGCCCGGCTCGCGGGCGAATGGCAGCTCGGCAAGCTCAACGAGATCTCGGACGAGCAGGCCCGCGCGGACCTCGGACGGCTTTCCGCGCAGATGATGGAGATCGTCGGCCGGTCGGCAGCCGTGGCCGACGGGCGCGAGCCTGCGCCCGACGACGTCGTCGCGCAGGGTGAGACCGCTGCGGAGAAGTTCCTGTTGCGCTGGCGCGGTGAGGCCGACCCCGATCACGTGAAGGCGATCGACACATACTGGATCTGCACCGCCGAGCACGGCCTCAACGCGTCGACCTTCACCGCCCGCGTCGTTGCCTCCACCGGAGCGGATTGCGGCGCCTCTTTGTCCGCAGCAGTCGGAGCTCTGTCCGGGCCGCTGCACGGCGGCGCACCGGCCTATGTGAAGCCGATGCTCGAAGAGGTGGCCGCGACGGGTGACGCCGAGCGGTGGGTGCGCGAGACGCTCGAGAAGGGCAGGCGAATCATGGGCTTCGGCCATCGCATCTATCGCGCGGAGGATCCGAGGTCACGCATCCTGAAGCGAACCGCCCGCGAGCTGGGCGCGCCGCAGATCGAGGTCGCGGAAGAGCTGGAACAAGTCGCGCTTCATGCGCTCCAGGAGAAGTCTCCGGACCGCGTGCTTGCGACAAACGTGGAGTACTACTCGGCGATCGTCCTCGACGTCGCCGAGATTCCGCCGCCGCTCGCACCGGCCATGTTCGCTTGCTCGCGCGTCGCCGGCTGGTCGGCCCACATCTTGGAACAGAAGCGCACCGGCCGACTGTTCCGGCCTTCGGCGAGATACGTGGGGCCGGCCCCCCGGTCGCTGTCCGCTGTCTGAGCTTGCCGTAGCGGCTGCGGAAGCCGAGGAACTGGCGTCGGCGGGCTCGGAACGCGAGCTTGCCGCGCTGCGAGCCAGATGGGACGACGAGCTGGAGGGGTCGGCGCGGAGCACCGACTTCCGCGAGCGCGCCGTCGCCTACCGTGCGATCGGCCAGTTCCGCTACCGCCAGAAGCTCGAGCTCCTGCGGCGCGGCCTCGAGGACGAGAGCCCGGCTGCGCGTGGCTCTGCGCTCCTCTCGCTCGAGCTGCTTTCCCGGGACGGGCCCGCGCCGGTCAACGCCGACCGCTCCTTGCTCCACACCCTCGCCGCGCACGACCCGAACGCAACCGTCCGGCGGCTCGCGATCCTCTGCCTGAAGAACGGCTCCCCGCAACGGGACACGATCGTGATGCTCGAGGGAATCGCCGACGACGACGAGCAGCAGCGGGAGCTACGAGAGATGGCGAAGCGCGTCGCCGCGCTTCTGACCAAGAAGTCCAGGCAGCGCTAGCTGGAGGAGCAGCTGCACATGCGGCCGTGGATGTGGCGGCCGCAGCTCGGGCAGTTGCGCCGGCGCCGGCGCCACTCGAGGGCGCGCTTCTCGATCCCTGCCGTGAGCATCAGATAACCCACACCGGTGGTGGAGGCGAGGAGGAGAGCGGTTTCGAGTGGCATCGCCTTCATTGTTTTCTCCTGCGCGCGTGCGGGTGAGCCTGAAAATAGGTTTCCCGTCGCCGCCGATCCGTAACGTGGGTGTAGAGCTCGGTTGTAGAGAGATCGGCATGCCCGAGCATCTCTTGAACACTTCTGAGGTCGGCGCCCCCTTCGAGCAGGTGGGTGGCGAAGGAGTGTCTTAGGAGATGCGGGTGAATCCGCTCCGGCTCGAGCCCCGCCTTCGCCGCGAGCCGACGCAGGATCAGGAACGCGCCGGCCCGCGTCAGCGCCCCTCCCTGAGCGTTGAGGAAGAGCTCCGGCCGATGGCGGCGGTCGAGGTACGGCCTCCCTCGCGACAGGTAGCGCCGGAGCGCGTCGACGGCCTGGCGCCCGACCGGGACGACCCGCTCCTTTCCGCCTTTGCCGATCGTCCTCACGAGCCGCTGGTCGAGATCGACGCCGGCACGGTCGAGCGACACGGCCTCGCTGACCCGCAACCCGGCGCAGTAAAGGAGCTCGACGAGCGCGCGGTCTCGGAGCGCCCGCGGCGTCGTGCCCGCGGCAGCCTCGATCAGGCGCTCCGCCTCGCCGGGCGAGAGCGTGCGCGGCAGGCGTCGGATGCGCCGGGGCACCTCGAGCTCGGCGGCCGGATTCTCGGCGACCGCCGCGATCAGGACGAGGTGCCGGAAGAAGGACCGCAGCGAGGCGACACGGCGGGCGATCGTCGCCGGCGCGAGGCCCGCGGCTCGAAGCTCGGCGACCCATCGCTCGAGCTCCTCAGTCGTGGCCGCGGCCAGTGGGTGGCCGAGCCAGCCCAGGAGCGCAGTCAGGTCGCGGCGGTACGCCTCGACGGTTCGCGGCGCGAGACGCGCCCCGGCGAGGGCGAGGAAGGCCTCGAGCTCAGGATCGGGGATGGGAGCGGTCATAGACGCGGCGGAGTCGCCGTCCGTCGACGTGGCTGTAGACCTGCGTCGTCGAGAGCGAGCTGTGGCCGAGCAGCTCCTGGATCGTCCGCAGGTCGGCGCCGCCCTCGAGCAGATGCGTCGCGAATGCATGCCGGAAGCGGTGCGGGTGTGGGAGCAGCCGCCGCAGCGTGCTCGTGTCGAGCCGGCGCCCGCGCGCCGAGATGAAGAGCGCGTTCTGGGCGCCCTTCGCCAGGTGCGGGCGCACCTGGAGCCAGCGGCCGAGCCAGTACGTCGCCTCCTCTCCTAGCGGCACGACCCGCTCCTTGCCGCCCTTGCCGAGCACCCGAACCGCTTCGCTCTCGAAGTCCACGTCCGAGAGGTCGAGCTCGACCGCCTCACGGCTTCGGAGTCCCGCAGAGTAGATCAGCTCCGCGAGCGCCCGGTTCCTGATCTCGAGCGGCAATTCCGAGCCGAGCGCGTCGAACTCGGCGTCGACCTCGGTCGCCTTCGGCGCCGAGGGCAACCGTCGGGGACGGCGCGGGGCGAGCCGGGCATCCGGTACGCGTGCCGGGCCGAACGTGAAGCGCAGAAAGGCGCGGACGGCGGCGAGCTTGCGGGCGATCGTCGCGGGGGCGAGCCGGCGCGGGGTGCGGCCCGTCCGCGCGGCGCCGAGCTCGGCGACGTAGTCGGCCAGCACGCGGACGTCGACGGCGTCCAGGTCGGTGCCTCGAGCCTCTAGCCAGCGCGCGAACTGCTCAACGTCGATTCGATAGGCGCGCCGCGTCGATTCCGACAGCGCTGGGCTGGCGAGATACCTCTCGATTGCAGCGTGCGTGTGCACCTGGGCACCATTCGCGGCCGTGAAGGCCGCGTCCTGCCTCGTTCTGCTCCTGGCGCTCGGCGTTTCCGCTGCTGCGGGCTCGACCCGGGCGATCCGCGTACCGTCCGGCTTTGCGGTCGAGGTCTACGCTCACGGCCTCGAACGACCGACGGCAATGGCGTACGGGCCCGACAAAGCGCTCTACCTGACGCAGGAAGGTGGGGAGGTCGTCCGCCTCGATCCCCGGACGCGGCGCGCTCGGGTCGTCCTCCGCGGGTTCCGCACGCCGCTCGGCCTGACCTGGCACCGGGGGACGCTCGTCGTCTCGGCGCAAGGGACGCTCTGGCGCATCCGCGCGGGCCGGCGGGCACCGATCGCCAAGAACCTTCCCTTCGGCCGGCACCAGCAGGACAACGTCGTCTCCCACCGCGGCCGCCTCTACCTCGGGAGCGGCTCGACCTGCGACGTCTGCACCGAGCGCAGCAGGCTCAGCGCAGCGGTCCTCTCCGTCGGGCTCGACGGCCGCGGTCTGCGCGTCGTTGCGCGCGGCCTGCGCAACCCCTACGGGCTCGCGGTCGACCCGAAGACCGGCCGCTTGTACGCGTCGGTCAACGAGCGGGACGAGCTGGGGGAGAACGAGCCAGCCGAGACGATCGTCGAGGTTCGCGAAGGGCGTCACTTCGGCTGGCCACGATGCTGGCCGAGCAACCGGCGGAAGCGCCTCGTCGGCAGCTGTCGAGGCGTCACGCGGCCTGTGGCGTATCTCGAGCCCCACTCGGCACCCGGAGGCATGGCATTCTGGAGCGACGCCCTCTACGTCGCCGAATGGGGCGAGTACCTCAAGAAGACGCACGGGCGCAAGCTGACGCGCGTCCTCCTGCGCGAAGGACGACCCGCCACGGTCTCGACCTTCGCCACGGGGTTCGAGCATCCGCTCGCCGTGATCGTCGACCGCGCCGGTGCTCTTCTCGTCGCCGACCACGGCCGCGGCGTGATCTACCGGATCACCAAGAAATGAAAGAGCTCGCCCTCTACGTCGCCACCGGCGT